>JAPYWO010000236.1 GCA_028276305.1 Candidatus Thermokryptus sp. | reverse complement strand
CACAGTCCTTGTTGAAGGTGATGACCTAAGCGAACCAATAGCTGATTCCGCAAGGTCAATACTTGATGGGCATATTGTGCTTTCAAGAAAACTTGCGAACATGGGACATTACCCAGCTATTGACCCGCTTGAAAGCATAAGCCGTTTGATGCCAGATATAGTTTCCGAAAAACATCGCAAATCGGCTGAAAAAATAATTGATTTACTCGCAACATTTAGAGAAGCTGAGGACTTGATAAACATCGGTGCTTATGTGCGTGGAAGCAATCCGAAAATTGACAAAGCAATTCAAATGATTGACAAAATAAGGGAGTTTCTGAAACAAGATGTGAAAGAAAAAGCAGAATTTGAGGACTCGGTTAATCGTTTAATTGAACTTGCAAACTTAATTTGAGGTTAAAATGGCTCGCTTTAAACTTGACCCAGTTTTAAAAGTTCGTCAATTACAGGAAAAGAAACATAAAAGGGACCTCTTTGAAATTAAAGTAATTCGCGAGAATGCCGAAAAAGTATTAGAAGACCTTGAAGCCCAAAAAGAAAAGCAAATGGAAGATTTGGAAGTTGAAGATAAAATTAGAGCGCTTGACCTTCAAATGCAATATGCGTATCTGAACTCTTTAGCCAAACAAGTGGAAACGCAGAGGACAACGCTTGAAAAAATTTTGAAAGAGGAGGAGAAGAAAAGAGGCGAGCTCGTTAAGGTGAATCAAGACAAAAAGATGATGGAAAAGTTAAAGGAAAAATTCATCGGCAACATTTTAAAAGAAACACAAAAGAAAGAGCAATCATCGCTTGATGCCATCTCTCAAAGGACAACTTTAAACAAGTAGGATACATGGAGAAATCAATTCTTGGATACATACTCGGCTTCACATTTTCATTTGTGACTATATTTGAGGGGATGTATGTTCTTTCAAAAGTTTATCCGCAACTTTTTAGACCGTTGCCAAGTTCCGTTGCAGTGGCTGATTCGTTGAAAATTGAAAAGGACACAACTGGAATTGTCTGGGAGGACACGACTTCAATAGGGCTTGAATATGTTGAGGCATATAAACTTGACAGTTTGAAGAAGGAGTTAGACAAGGTTTTAGTTGAATTGAAAAAATACAAGGACAGCGTCGCGGTTCTCTACGGGCAAATTCAACAAGTTAAAATGGAATTGCAAAAGAAAGACGCTATGATTGAGAAATTACAAGCGAAGCTTAATGAAAACAAGACGGAGAGGGCTAAGGCGATTGCGAAAATTTATGAAGCAATGGAACCGGAAGCAGCTGCTAAAATACTTGAAAATATGCCGGATGATGAAGCGCTTGAGATAATTTTAAATATGCAAAGAAGACAAGCAGCGAAAATACTTGCGGAATTAAACGCAAAAAAGGCGATGAAACTTACATCAAGTGGGAGATGAATTTTAACTTTTTGAACATATCTGAAATTTTGAATTTGCCATTTGATTTAAATCACGAGGGAGTTAAAGTTGAAAAATCCGAACTTGAGGGACAGTTTGACCTCATTTTATTGCAGGTTTTGTCAAATATCTTGAATGCCCCAACAACTTTGAAACAGGAAGCTCCAACCCCTTCTGAGAAAACAAAAGAGACAACGAGCGCTCAATTTGAAAATTCCGATGGACAAGTGAAAAATTCAAGTGAGATATCTATTCTCTCAAATGTTGGAAATGCTCAACTTCCCAAGATTGATTTAGGGCTTTTGACATTGGAAATTAAAACCTTGCCTGATGGTGAGCGTTTTGAAGAAGCGGGCGCAAAAGCAGATTTTAAATTTGTGAATTTGAAATCGTTTAATTCCCATCCATTGGTTCACTTTACGAATGTTAAGTTAAAAGGTTCAAGCTCTGAAGTTGAAGTTTTGAAATCACTGACTTCATCGCAGGTAGCATCTCATTTGAATTTAGATTCTGAGATTGTTCCTGTTAAGGGTAAGTTTTTCATAAAGTTTGCTCAATACGAGAATGAATTGTCAAAGCAAACTCGTGGCGATGGGAAAGTTCAAGTTGCTCGTGTTTCTGAAAAAGAAAGTGGGCAATTTGATGTTAAAGCAGGAATTAAATTGAGCGATATCGGCTTTGAAACGATGCGCAAATTAACCGAAGAAGTGGGTTTTGAATTTAATAAGTTTGAGAAAACGCAAGAAATAAAAATTGATGTGGGGAAAACCGACGTTAATTCCCAAATCAAGAACGAGCGCATAAAGTCAAATCACCAAGGTTTATCTTTCGGTGAATATGAGAAGTTCAAAAATGAATTTGAAATTTCGTCTGGTAGATTAAATTCACAGGCGAAGCTTGTTGTAAAGGATTTTGTTTCGGATGGTTTAAAGATTATGAAAAGTTCGGATGGAGAAAAGTTTCAGGTTGTTTATGAAGGGGTTAAGATTCAAGATGTCGTTGATCGCATTCGGGAATTCGCATTAAGCGGGAAGAATTTGCAAAGGGGAGAGATAGTTTTAAAGCTTGAGCCGAAGGAACTTGGCGAAGTCGTCGTTAAAATTTCGCAAGGTGATAAAGGGGTTAGTGTGTTGTTTGAGGTTAAAAATTTTGAGGTTAAACAGGTAATAGAGTCAAGAATTGATAGTTTGAAGATGATGTTGGAGTCAAGCGATGTTAAACTTGAAAGGGTTGGGGTTATGTTTGACGGTTTAAATTCAGGTGATGGGCGTAGGGAAGGGTTTTTCAAAAAGGGTAATACCAGGCGAAAGGAATTTGACCATGTCGGTTTGGTTAAGATTTACGGTTCAAGTTCAATTGAAGCGATAATTTAAAAGGAGGTGAGCGTCGTGGAGAGAATCAATTCACTTGAAAATTTGAAAGGTATGCCATCCACAGGGAGTAGTGTTCGGGGCTCGGGTAAAAGCATCCTTGGGAAAGATGATTTCTTGAAGCTTTTGATAACGCAGTTGAATTATCAAGACCCATTGAGCCCAATTCAAAGCAGTGAATTTGCGAGTCAGCTTGCTCAATTTAGCACGGTTGAGCAACTTTACAACATTAATTCAAACATTTTGAAAAGTATTGATGCAAGTTATGCGACGAATCGTTCAATTACTAACGCTTTAGTTTCAAACTTAATTGGCAAGAGCGTTGCGGTATATGGAGATGCTTTATATCTCAACCCAGCTCAAGGTGCAAGTTTTGGGTATGAGTTGAAGGGCGATGCTAAGGAAGTTGAGATCAGAATTTACGATGCATCGGGTAATGTCATAAGAAGTTTTAAGCTTGGCGAGAAGAAAAAAGGAAGATATGATTTTGTCTGGGATGGAAAGGATAGCTCGGGAAGGGATTTGCCAGCCGGAACTTATACCATAAAAGTTAGTGCTTCGGATAAAAATGGGAAAGAGGTTGCGGTGGATACATATATCTTCGGAGTTGTTGAAGGGGTCAGATATAAGCAGGATGGGGCTGTAATTTTGATCAATGGCGTTGAATACAACATTGCGGATATAGTTGAAATTAAAGAGAGGAAAGGCAATGGCAATTGAGATAAACGGTGTAAAGGTTCCATTTATCCCGGCTGGCGGGATTGAGACACTGAGAAGAGAGAGATTTGGAGTACCTGAAGCAGGGGTAAGTTTTGAAGAAGTTTTGAGGAGTGAAATTGATAATTTGAAATTTTCTTCCCATGCCTTGAAGCGTCTTGAGGAGAGAGATATAAAACTTGGTGTT
>JAPYWO010000237.1 GCA_028276305.1 Candidatus Thermokryptus sp. | reverse complement strand
TAACCCTTTCCTTATTTTTCCCTAATTTCTCAAAAATCTCACAAAAACACAACAAACTCCTTCAAAACAAAATTTTCAAATTTTTCCAAATCATCAACATAAAATAAATGCCCTAAACATTCACAATCAGAACTCCCAAAACCTCGCACAACCCTAAATCCAATATCCAAAAAATTCCTTGCGACATCGTGTTCAATCTGTCCATCACTGGAAAATACCTTCACAATTTCACAAGCATCGTCTGATAAAAGATAATCAATGTGCCAAAACAACTTTTTACCCCGCTTCAAATGTCTTTTAACTCGTCTCTCAACGCCAAACTTTGCAGAACCAACATAAACATAAAAGCCAGCGAAAAAATCAATCAACCCAAGTTGCCCAACTTTTATCCGCCTGTTTTCGGAAAGATAAATCAACAAAAGATAAGTCATAACTCCCTACCTATGCATCTTCCATTTACAAAATAGCCACATATCTTGCAATGCTCTTTGAAATCAGACGATATTGAAGAACGCACATCAAGGTCTATCCTCTTTATCTGCGAAATCATATCCTCAATCTTAACCTTAAACTCTTCAAGCGTCTCATAAGTGTGCAAAACCTCAATCGGTGAATCGGGAAATTTCGTGAACAAAATATAAGAGCGAAAACTTTCCTGATGTGGATAAATTCTACTGAGAAGATAAGCATAAACTCCAAGTTGAACCTCATACTCAACGCGCTTCTCCTGAATCTCCTCAACGCTCACATCATCCGTCTTAAAATCAACTATCTCCCACTGACCGTCAACTTTATACATCCTATCAATTCGCCCCATAAGATAACTATCGCCGAACTTCATGCTTATCCCGTACTCACTGTGATGCTCATCCGCAGAGAAAATCCTTCGCCCAAAACCTGAGTTCAAAACCCTTTTAACCTCATCAAAGACGAACTCCTCAAGCGCTTTTGACTTCTTCTCACTTAAAATTCCATTCTGATATATAACCGAACGCACCAATTCAATCAACCTACCGTCATCAATCCCAACTTTCAATTTCTCAAGCACTTGATGTACGATTCTACCCTTAACTGTTCCAACTATCTCATCTTTAAAGTCATCCTCATAAGGCGGTGCTGTTATATCTTCAAACACTTCATCAAAGACAAATTCTCGCTTTGGTTCAGGCAAACCGAGTCGGAACTTTAAATAAAATTTCATCGGACAAAGAGCGAATGTCTGAAGTTGCGTTGCGCTGAAAAATTCACCATACGGTTTTGATTCAAGCGGTTTTATAAAGATTTTCCCTTCATCAATCCCAACATCAACTCTAACCCCGGGGGAATAAAAAACATCTTCAACAAAATCGCGACCATATCTGAAAATTTTCACCTTAACATTGTAATCCTGCGGTTCGGTTTTACCTTTAAACATCAACTTCGTCTCAATTTCAAAATCATTGATTATATCCTCTTTACCTTTTATGTCAAGAGCGTTTAAAATCCAATTTAAGTATGTCTCTTTGCTTCCTTCGTCGTAAACTCCAGAAAGTATCAAAACATCTCTTGCTCTTGTCATCCCCACATAAAGGACTCTCTTCTCTTCGGCGATTTCCTTATGCTCTCGGATTAAGCGATGGACAACGCTAATCGGCAAATTCTTCACCTCTTCATAATTAAAACCAATCCCATAATCAACATCAAAGTTAAAATTCCTCCCTTTCTTTTTCTTGACCTCTTCCCCAAGGAAAGGCAAAACGACAACCGGAAACTCAAGCCCTTTAGCAGCGTGGATCGTCATTATCTGAACCGCATCAATTCCCGGCTCAACGCTCGCCTGACCCTCACGAAAATATTCCCCTGAAAGAACTCTTAACTGTTCAACGAAATCGTAAAGATTATTTAAACCCCTTGATTCAAACTCACGCGCAACATCAATAAGTTTTTGAACATTTGCGACTATCTGTTCCCCGCGCCTCATGGGAAGGACAGAGCCATTGTAAGATGTATTCAAAATTATCCTTTGAATTAAAGACGGAATTGACACTTTATTTGCAACTTTTAAATCCTCCTCAAGCAAATTCACCGCCCTTTTAAGTCCCTCGGACGGCAACGGTTCATCAACTCGGGTAGCGAAACTTCTCACCTTATCCCAAAAACTTTCACCTCTACCATAAACCGAAACCCTAAAAATTTCAACATCGCTTATTCCAAAAAACGGCGATCGCAAAATCCCAACCAAAGCAACATCGTCATTAGTGTTAACAAGAAACTTCAAATAATTTATAAAATCGTAAATCTCCTGCGTTTGATAAAAACCAATCCCGCTTGAAACGATGTAAGGTATTCCAAGTTCAATAAAAGCGCTCTCAATCGGCTTCAAAATGTTTCTATTCCTTATCAAAACAGCAATATCCCTCGGCTTTATCCCTTGTCTCACACCATCTCTGTAAACATAAGCACTTTCATCTTGAAGCAATGAGAGAATCCTTTTTGCGACGAACCTAGCTTCTTTAAGTCGCCCTTCATCCCCTCTTTCGTCCTCATCTTTAACCAAGAGAATTTCAACTCTACCGTCATCATCTACATCCCTGCCGACAACGATCGGGCTATATGAAACCTCATATATGCTTATCCTTTCGCCCATGATCTTCTCAAAAACGACATTGACAAAACCGGCTATCCCCCTCAAAAGACGAAAACTTTCATCAAGCATTATCTTTTCACCATCGCCACTTAAACAAATCTCATTCGCCGTGATGTCAAATACCTCAACATTTGAACCCCTAAAACCATATATACTTTGCTTTTCATCACCAACGACAAAAAGCTTTGTCCTGCCCGAAAAATCACCTATCAATTTCTTCACTATCTCATACTGCAAATAATTCGTATCTTGATACTCATCAATCATGATATACCTGAACCTTTGCGCAAGCTCATCTTGAACCTCCTGGACATCAAGGAGCTTGCTGACCTTCAATTGTAAATCCTCAAAATCAAGGTAACCGTTCATAATTTTAAAATTCTCATATTCATCGTTGATCTCATCATAAAGCGAAAGCAACAAACGAGCATACTCAACATATTGCCTGTGATCATCTAAATACGAGTCAAATGTATCAAGGTTCAAATCCTTTATATCCCAAAAAACTTTCCTTACAAGTTCAATCTCTTTATAAATCTGCCTTTGAACTTGCTCTGGCTTCCTTTCAATCTCCTTTTTGTACTTGCTTGCAACTTCACCCCTAGCAGTGAAAATATCACCAACAAACTCACAAAAATATCTATAAGCCCTGCTGACATCACCACTTTGAAGCGAACTTTCAAATTGACCAGCAATTATCGCCTTTTCATCTCCAGCGAATATATGACCCACAAGCCCCCTCAAGACCTTGACCATCTGACTCCCCTTAAAAACATCTTCAACATATTTAAAAATTTTCCCTCGCCAGTATGAAATTATCTCATCATCACCTTTTGAATAAATATCCCGTTTTATCTTCTCAATTATCTCGCGCGATGAGATCATATCTTCAACCAGAGAATAAAAAGCGCCTATTTTGAGCTTTTTAACTACTTCAAATAGTTTTTTTGCCTTTTCGTCCTCTCTTTTGAAAACATCCTTGATTTTCCTCTCAATGATTAAACCTATCGCTTGATTTCTTTCAGCCCCTTCAAGTATCTCAAAGTTAGCGTCAAC
>JAPYWO010000238.1 GCA_028276305.1 Candidatus Thermokryptus sp. | reverse complement strand
TAATTTTATTTTATCGCTCGCCTTTTAAGCGAGCGCTATTTTTCAAGGGGGATAATTCAAGAAAAAGAGAAAAAGCAATATCCAAAAATTAAGTTAAAAAATTTTTAACTTATTTTCAAGTCAAAAAATTTGACTTTTTCTCAAATTTTGCTCAAATTCATTAAAAAAATTAGGCGATAGATGAGTGGTTCTGAATTTTATCAACTTTTTAGCTATCGGGAATATAGACCAAATTACGCACTTCACTTACTTTTGTTTGTGGTAACTTTCCTAACAGTTGCAATCGCTGGAGTGCAATGGATATTAAAAGACCCATACGAATTGAGTAATTTACATCTTGGATTGCCTTACGCTCTCTCAATTCTTTTCATAATCGCCTCACATGAATTCGGACATTACTTTGCAGCTAAAAGACATGGTGTTGTAACAACGCTTCCCTTCTTTATTCCTTTCCCTCCTATTCCATTTGTCTTAAACTTTGGAACACTTGGTGCGATCATAAGGATAAAATCAGTTGTCCCGAACAAAAAGGCGTTGTTTGATATAGGGGTCGCCGGTCCAATTTCTGGATTTATCGCTACTTTACTTGTGCTAATTTATGGATTTTTAAACCTGCCTAGTGTGGAATATCTTTATCAAATTCATCCTGAGTATCGCTTTCTCCCAACGCTTCCGAAAGGAGATTTAACATTTGGAGATACATTACTATTTTTGATCTTCAAAAAATTTTTCTCTTTAATAAATCCCGAAGCTTTTATCCCACCGATGAATGAAATTTATCATTATCCATATTTATGCGCTGGTTGGTTTGGTCTTCTTGTTACTGCTATGAACTTAATCCCGATTGGACAACTTGACGGCGGACATATAATTTTCGCCATGTTTGGTGAAAATCATAAATATATAGCCAGGGGTTTCTTTTACAGCCTTGTCGTTCTCGGCTTATTTGGAATTTTTGAACAAAATATCGGTTGGCCAGGTTGGCTTGTGTGGGCACTGGTTTTATATTTTGTTGTAAAAATTGAACATCCACCGGTTGGAACTTTTGGTGTGCTTGATAATAAAAGAAAAATTATTGGATGGATAACAATCGCAATATTTATTCTTTCAATTTCTCCAGTTCCCATAACAATAAAGTGATAGCCGAGAATGAAAAAGAGCATCCTTGTCTTGCTTTTGTCCTTTATTTCCTGTCAGAAGGAAGATACATCTATGTTTGATGTCGTATTTTCAAACCAGCCGATTATAAAATCCGCTACCATAGAACCCAAAACTATAAATCTTGACAGCATCTTAATTGGCGGTGAAAAGAAGCCAGAAGATACAATTTTGGTAAAGTTCAAAGCCACAGCTATCGTCTATGACATAGATGGTTTCAACGATATCGCAACTGTTAATCTTGAGGTCATAAACCCAATCAAAAATTTGACTCTGACTCGCGGAGACCTTCAAAAAATAAACGACTCAACTTTCACTTTACAGACAAGTTTCAATGTTCAGAGGAAAGACGACGGAAATTATTATGTTAAATTTTCTGCAAGAGATAAAAGTAATCTGCCAAGCAACGAGATTTACTTAAGTTTAAAATTATATAGAGGAAATCGTCCGCCGTTTATATCTGATTTAAAAGCGCCAGATACTGTTTTTGTCCAAGATCAAACAACCTTGATAAAAATCACCATTAAAGCCACAGATCCAGATGGAATTGAAGATATAAAAACGGTTCAATTCAATTCATTCAAACCTGATGGAACACCATCATCAGGGAATCCGTTCAAGATGTATGACGATGGTAATTTAAGTGGAATTAGCGGTGACGATATTGCGGGAGATGGTATTTACTCAATTATAATCCAACTTCCTCCTAACACACAAAAGGGAAAATATAGATTTGAATTTCAAGCCATTGATAAATCAAACGCAAGCAGTAATATCTTAACACATTATCTCTATGTGCTATGAGATGGATTGCATTCTTGATAATTTTTGTTTTAAACTTTTCACTCGCGCAAATCAAGCTTAGCTACAAATTGGATTCAAGCGATTATTCCGATCTCCCAGCGGGAAATGTTGTGACGAATATTTCAATTTGCGGTGATAAGGTGTGGATAGGAACAAGTAAGGGATTAAGCAGAACAACGGATGGTGGAAAGACATGGAAAAACTATTATAACACACCGGAATTTGGAACAAGCAAAATTTCAGCGATCGCTTGTAGTGGTGAAACTGTTTGGGTTGCTGTTGCTAGAACCGTTAAAATTGAGAACAATGAATTTCCCGAAGGTCTTGGACTTTTATATTCAACAGATGGAGGTGAAACTTGGACGAAGGTAAACCAACCTATTGATAATAGAGCGGATACTATTGAAATTTACGGTATTAACAAAATAAAAGCGTTACCCATCACAACAACGATAAATAATATAACATATGATATTGCGTTAACAAAAGATGCAATTTTCATTGCTTCTTTTGCTGGGGGACTTAGAAAATCAACTGACATGGGAAGAACTTGGCAAAGGGTCGTTCTACCTCCAGATAACTTAAATCAAATAAATCCTGTCTTGGATTTGAATTTTGAACTTAATCCTGTCAAAAATTATAATCACCGTGTCTTCTCAGTTATAGCGGTGGATGATTCAATTTTATGGGTCGGTACTGCAAACGGAATAAATAAATCAACTGATGGAGGAAAAACTTGGGTTAAATTCAATCACCAAAACCAAACTAACCCAATTTCTGGAAATTTTGTAGTAGCTCTTGGGAATCAAAAATTGAAAAGTACGACAACGGCGGAAGAAAATATAATTTGGGGCGCAACAATAAACGCAAACGATCCCGATGAATTCAAAGCTTTGAGCTATTCAAGAGATGGTGGGAACTCTTGGAAAACAACTTTAATTGGAGAATTTGTCCATAACATCGCCTTTAAAGATTCAATTGTTTATGCGGTGAGTGATAACGGTTTTTGGAGGTCAAACGATTTTGGAGATTCCTGGGAACGATATACACGGATGACAAACTTTTTTACAAGACAAGAAATTTACACAACTGTTTTCTATAGCGTTGGAGTACAAGCTGATACCATTTGGATTGGAAGTGCCGATGGTCTCGTTAAGTTCATTGAGTCAGATATAAAGAGATGGGAAATTATAAGGGCTTATGAAAAGGTTTATAATTCAGGTAAAACATATGCATATCCAAATCCATTTTCCCCACTTAATGAAGTTACGAGGATACATTATGCTGTTGATAGAAATAATTCAAATGTTACGATTGAAATTTTTGATTTCTCAATGAGGAAAATAAGGACTATTATAAGAAATGCTGTAAGGAATGGTCCGAGGGAATTTGATGAGATATGGAACGGCAGAGATGAATCTGGAAATGTCGTCCCAAATGGAGTGTACTTTTACAGGGTTAAAATAGACAACAAGGAAGTATATGGCAAGATACTCATTATCCAATAGCGTAAAGATCATTTTAATGATTGTATTATTTCAATCAGTAGTTAATTCACAAAATCTTTCAGTTGCGTCGTTTTCACGACTTGGCTTTGGAGCGAGAGGAATTTCCTTGGGTAATGCAATGGGAGCGGTCACAGAAGGAGAAGTAACTGGTTACTATAATCCTGCGGTTTTGCCATTCGTTAATTTAAAAAGAGGTACATTGACAGTTGGTT
>JAPYWO010000234.1 GCA_028276305.1 Candidatus Thermokryptus sp. | reverse complement strand
AAACATTCGTTGATGGACCAGTTCTCGCTGCACTTATAACACCTGTCCTCTCACCGATAACGGTAACCTCGCCAAGTTGAACCGGTTGTTCAGCGAGTTTAAAGTTCAAAACTAAGTCCTGACCCAGCGTCAGATAAATATCCGAGACCTTCTGCTGAGCGTAACCAACATACGACACAGTTACGGTATAAGGACCACCAACCCTTAAATTGACAAGATTATACCTTCCATCAACCCTTGAAATAGTTCCATAGACAGTTCCGCTGGGCTCGTGGACCGCGACGATATTTGCACCAGGAAGTGGCTCCCCAGCTTGAGTCGTGACAATCCCACTTATACTCGCTGTTGTAACGCCCTGTGAAAGTAAAATGGAAGGAATGGAAAGAACAAGAATTAAAAGTAGGAATCCTCGTCTCATCTTGGCACCTCGCATTTTTATTTTTGGATTTAGCGAACTTTTCGTTCGCTGATAAAATTTAAAAACAAAATTTTAAAATTCCATTTTAAAATTCTTAAAATTTCATTAAAATTTCAACATTTCACCTCAAACCAAACATCGCAACCGATGCCTGCGCAAGGTCAACTATTGGTCCAAAATAAACCCCAAATAAAAGGGTCGGCAAAACAAGAACAAGCAACACAATAACTTGTGCCGGTGAAAGTTTAATTTCACCTTTGTCATCATCTGGGTCACGCAAGAACATATTTCTCACAACCCGAACATAGTAATAAAGCGACACAACGCTATTTAGAACGCCAACGACAGCAAGCCATATAATTTTTGCATTTATCAAAGCAGAGAAAAGATAGAGTTTCCCGACAAATCCGAATGTCGGCGGTATTCCGGTAAGGGAGACGAGGAAAATTGTGAAGACAACGCCGATAAACGGCGAGCGATAGCCAAGCCCTTTATAAACTTCTATATCTTCACTTCCTGTCTTATCAGCAACGAGCATAACACAATAAAAAGCGCCGAGGTTCATAAAAAGATACGCAAGGAAATAAATTAACATTGCTGAGATACCGAGATTTTGAAAGACGACAGCCCCCATAAGTATATATCCTGCGTGAGCTATGCTTGAATATGCGAGCATCCTTTTCAAATTATTTTGCCATATAGCGATTATATTCCCCACTGTCATAGTCAAAGCCGAAAGCACAGCTATTATTTGAGACCACGGCAACCCTTGGAGCAAAACCCAAGCTCCTTCAACTCCGGCAATGACAGTTCTGTCAATGAAACTTGCTTTCAAAAATCTAACAAACATCGCAAAGCCAGCTGCTTTTGAAGAAACAGATAAAAAAGCGGTCACAGTTATCGGCGCACCCTCATAAACATCGGGCGTCCAATAGTGAAAGGGAACAGCCGAAATTTTATATCCAAAACCAGCAAGCACTAAAAGAAATGAAATCAGCAAAACAACCGGGCTATATCCGCCCGAAAGAAGCGACGCATTTATAGAATATACATTCAATTCACCGCTCAACCCATATATCAGTGAAATGCCGTAAATCATCAATCCAGAAGACAAAGCACCGTATATAACATATTTCATTGACGCCTCGCTTGAGCGCTCAGATTCTTTTATATATCCAGCGAGTATGTAAGAGCTTATGCTGACAAGTTCAAGTGAAAGATACATCATAAGAAGATTAACAGAGCCAGCCATTAAAAAAGCCCCAAGCGTTAGCGTTAGTATCAAGAAATAATATTCCCCAAGCCGTTTTCTCGCTGATGTAGCTCTCAATTCAAGTGATTGCATTGAAAAAATTATCACGACGAAAGCCGAAAGTATAAAGATGAACTTAAAAAAGGTTGAATATGGGTCAACAACGAACATCCCGCGGAAAATTTGATAACTTCCGCCATACTGCTTGATCGTGAAGTATCCGGTGACAAGCAAACCGAAAATTGATATATAAGCCCCAATGTTTCTGATTTTTTTCCCGAAAATCAAATCAGCGATTATCACAACCGCAAGTGTGATCGTCAAGGTTAGCTCAGGTAAGAAATTTTTTAAAGATTGCGTTAATTCTATGCTGAACTGCTCAAACATTTTCAATCACCAAATTTATTTTTCACGGTAAAATTCCAAGCTGTAATCCCGCCTGTCCCATCTCAGATACGAATCTAACGAGATGATTCACAGAAGCGTTCATAAGCGAAATCAAAGGCATCGGATAAACACCGAGGAATATAACTATCACTGCAAGTGGGATAAGTGTAACAAGTTCTCTTGCGTTAATGTCAGGTAGATTTTTCCATCTATCTGGGATTTGACCGAAGAAAAGGCGCTGGGTTGTCCAGAGGATATATCCAGCCGTTAAAATTACACCAGTTGCGGAGAATATCGTAATCCATTTATATGTTTGGAAAGCCCCAAGGAAAACAAACGCCTCACTTATAAATCCACTTAAACCCGGAAGACCAAGCGCAGCAAAGAAAGCGATTATAACGATTCCGAAATACCTCGGCATTTGATTCGCCAGTCCACCAAATTCATTTAGCCCTCTTGTATGAGCCCTGTCATAAAGGACCCCAACGATTAAGAACAACATAGCAGTTATAGTCCCGTGGTTAAACATCTGCATTATCGCGCCGGTCACAGCTTGAGTGTTAAGAGCTGACATACCGAGCACAACATAACCCATGTGACTTATACTTGAATAGGCTATCAACTTTTTGAAGTCCTCCTGCGCCATTGCAGCTAAGGCACCGTAAACGATATTTATAAAACCAAGTAAAGCCATAGGTAAAGCATATTTCAACATTCCATCTGGGAAAATTGGGAAACTTATCCTCAACATCCCGTAAGTTCCCATCTTTAAGAGAATCCCAGCAAGAATGACGCTGATCGGCGTCGGTGCTTCAACATGCGCATCCGGAAGCCAGGTGTGGAATGGGAAAATTGGAACTTTTATCGCAAACCCGATGAACAAAGCGATGTAAGCAATATATCTCCAAGTTGTGTGCATCCCGGAGAAGATTGAGCCCGGTTCGTAATTTTTGGGGTCCATCATCGCAAGCATATTGAAGGTGTGTATCTTCTCCCCAGTGACTGGGTCAATTATACTTGTGCTGAAGTATAAACCTATCATAACAAGTAGCATTAAGACAGAGCCAAGCAAAGTATAAATGAAAAACTTTATCGCTGCATATTCCCTTCGCGGTCCTCCCCATATTCCTATCAGGAAATACATCGGTAACAGCATAACCTCCCAGAAGATATAGAACAGGAAGAAATCAAGCGCAACAAATACGCCCATCATTCCGGTGTCAAGCAAAAGATAAAGCGCATAATAACCTTTCGTCTTCGGCAATTCCCAGGATGCAATTGCACCGATAAAAGAAATCAAAGCGGTCAGAAAAACCATCGGCATGCTTAAGCCATCAACGCCGAGAAAATACTCAATCACTATCCTGCCAAACCAAGCGACACCGCTGACATCAATCCAACGATATTTTTCAACAAATTGAAAGCCCTCAAGCGTATTTATCCCCGCCAAGTCATAACGATAATTAAGCAACATAACAACAGCAAGTATAAGTTGAATCCCTGTGGCAAAGACGGATATCCATTTTATCAAATTTTCCCTTCCCTTCGGAATCGCAAGGACAATTACCATTGCAACAACAGGTAGAAAAACAATCCAAGTTAAAATTCCAATGCCAAGTATCTGCATTTAT
>JAPYWO010000233.1 GCA_028276305.1 Candidatus Thermokryptus sp. | reverse complement strand
GATTATGGTGGCAACATCGTCTGGCTTTATTCTTGACTTTAACTCATCATAAAGGGATGGGTGTTCAGAATTCAACCTGGCTCCAATTGCTTCAAGTTGTTCAAGGGTCATAACACCAGATGCGGGCGCTTCCTTTTCAAACACTATAACCTTGTCCGCAAGTCCAACCTTTTCAAGCACAGGCAAAACCCTTTCATAAAGATGTTTAGTTGAGATGAAAATTAACTTTGACTCTGAATTCGTCAAAATAAATTCAACTTGTGGGAGGGACTGGGTCGTATAGATCGGGACATCAATTGCACCAAGGGATAAAATCCCAAGATCGGTCATCGTCCATTCGGGTCTACTTTCCGAAAGCAGTGCGACTTTGTCACCGTAGTTAATTCCAAGGGAATGGAGTCCAAGGGCGATGTTTCTCACCCTTTTTTGAACCTCTTCCGCAGGGATTGACCTCCAAACCCCATCGCTTGATTTGTAATTTAGGAGTTTGGGATTGCGGTAGGTTTTAACCCCGAATTCAAAGAGCTCAATTAAAGTTCTGATTTCGTTCATAGCGCTCATCCCCGGTAAGTTTGACTTGCACTTGATTTTAAAAAAATTACATCAAAAAGTCAAATCTAAAAATTTTTGCTTTTCAAAGTTTGTTTCAATAAATTTAACTCCAAAACAAAGTCAATTTATGTTGTGTCTGTAAGGACAAGATTTGCGCCAAGCCCAACTGGTTTTTTACATGTTGGTGGTTTAAGAACAGCGCTTTATAATTATCTTTTCGCAAAAAAACATAACGGTCAATTCATCCTGCGCATTGAAGACACCGACCAGACAAGAATTGTCCCAGGCGCTGTTGAAAACCTCATTGAAACACTCAAATGGGCTGGGATTGAATTTGACGAAGGTCCTTTTAAAGGCGGTCCATTTGGACCATACATCCAATCGCAACGGCTTGAACTTTACCATAAGCACGCACTTGAACTTGTAGAAAAAGGTTACGCTTATTACTGCTTTTGCTCTCCCGAGCGACTTGAAAAAATGCGACAAGAACAAATCAAACTGGGACAACCTCCGAAATACGACGGGACATGTAGGCGATTAACATCGGACGAGGTAAAGAAAAAACTTGACGAAGGACTCCCCAAAACAATTAGAATGAAAATCCCTGAATGGGGTGAGCTGAAATTTAACGATTTAATTCGCGGTGATGTGACGATTAATTTCAAAGTCCTTGACGACCAAATACTTTTAAAGTCGGATGGTTTCCCAACATATCATCTTGCTGTTGTCGTTGACGACCACTATATGAAAATCTCCCATGTGATAAGAGGAGAGGAATGGCTTCCAAGCACGCCAAAACACATATTACTTTACGATTATTTTCAGTGGGAGAAACCTTACTTTGCACACCTGCCTTTGCTTCTCAACCCAGATAGGACAAAACTAAGCAAAAGACAAGGTGATGTAGCGGTTGAAGATTACAGAGCAAAAGGTTATCTCCCCGAAGCGGTTGTTAACTTCATTGCTCTTCTGGGTTGGAACCCCGGAGATGAAAGGGAATTCTTCACGATTGATGAGTTAATAAAGGAGTTCTCACTTGAAAGGGTCAACAAGTCCGGCGCCGTCTTTGATATAAAAAAACTCAACTGGATGAACGCACATTATATAAAGAACTCCGACCTTGACAGGATAACTCAACTTGCAATTCCCTTCCTGAAGGAAAAGGGTTACGATGTTTCAAACTTTCAAAAAGTCAAAATAATCGTTGAAGCTGTTAGAACACATCTTGAATATCTTGCACAAATAGTTGAACATGTTGATATTTTTTACGCTGATGACATTGAAATTGAAGATGGTGAGGCAAAGGAAATTTTAAAACTTGATACGACAAAACTCGTATTTGAAAAATTCATCCAAAAACTCCAAAATCTTGATTCTGAAATTGACAGAGAAAAATTCAAAGTTATAGCGAAAGAGGTACAAAACGAAACAGGTATAAAGGGGAAAAACCTATTTATGCCCATAAGAATCGCGCTCACAGGCAAAACACACGGACCGGAACTTCCGCTTCTTGTTGAATATTTCGGCAAGGAGAAATTAAAACAAAGGTTGGAGAAATTTCTCAAGACATGAACGGACGTTTGAGGTTCATTGATGTTTACAGGGGTCTTGCGATACTTTTGATGCTTCACGGTCACACAGCAGATGCTGTTTTATCACCTTCTGAGAAAATGTCAATCGCGTTTCAAATCTACACCATTTTTCGTGGCTTTACCGCACCGATGTTCTTGTTCATCTCTGGCTTTGCCTTTTCAATTACGACATTAAAATACGCCGAGGAATATTTTAAATTCAGCAAAAAATTCATCAAACGTTTGAGGAAGTTTTTCTTTATAACCTTACTCGGCTACTTTTTGCATTTGCCATACCTTTCTCTGAAAAAAATTCTCAACGAAACAAATTTCCAAACCTTAGCTCAACTATTTTCATCAGATGTCCTGCAGGTGATAGGTCTTACGCTTCTTTTTCTCCAAATCGCTTTGTTTCTCATCAAGGACGAGGCTAAATTCGCAAATTTGATGTTATACTTGGGCGCTTCAATTTTCGCTCTATCTCAAATATTCTTCACAATTGATTTCTCAAAATTTCTGCCCCTCCCGATATCGCAGTACTTAAACACCTTCAACGGCTCAAAATTTCCATTTTTCCCATGGTCTGGATTTGTGATGTTCGGTAGCTATCTCGGCTACATATACATAAAAGCAAGTAAAAATGGAACGGTTGAAAAATTCTTCAAAGAAATGTCCATCGCATCCTTAGCGCTTTTCCCAATCGCAATAGCATTGCAGATAATTTACGAGGCAACATTAAAGCCAGATATAAACTTAATTTATTCAAGCCCGTTTCTTGCGATTTCAAGATTAGCGTTCGTGATGACTCTATTTTGTGCTATATGGAAGTTTGACGCCAAGATGAAATTAAAAGTTCATCCGCTTCAATTTCTCGGCATGGAATCATTATTCGCTTATGTCTTTCATTTAATGGTCGTTTACGGTAGCCCTGTTAATCCATTTCACTCATATTATGCATTGATCGGGAATTCGCTTGAATATCCATTTGCATTTCTCTTATTCATACTTCTCGCTATCGCAACATTTGTGCTTTCGTACTTTTTAAATCATCTTAAACTCAAAAAACCGCAAACCATAAATTTCTTAAAATTCGCTATCGCAAACTTGTTCCTATTAATTTTCATTGCAAACCCATATTAAAAACGGAGGTTGATAATGCGAGCTGTTGCTATAACTGAATTTGGCGGAAGGGACAAATTAAAAGTCATGGAACTTCCCGAGCCGAAACCCAAAGCGGGAGAAGTTTTAATTCAACTCAAAGCTGCAAGTTTAAATCATCTTGATATATGGGTCAGAAACGGGCTTTACAAAATTCCATTTCCACATATACTTGGGGCTGATGGCGCGGGAGTTATAGTTGAAGTTGGTGATGGTGTGACAAATTTAAAAATTGGGGAAAAAGTTTTGATCTCCCCTGGCATCGGCTGTGGAATTTGTCAGGAGTGTGTTTTAGGAAGGGAAAACTTTTGCAAACTCTACCACATCCTTGGCGTTCAAAAAGATGGAACTTACGCTGAATATGTAGTTCTGCCGGCTCAAAATGTCCTACCTATCCCGGCAAATCTTGACTTTGAATCA
>JAPYWO010000232.1 GCA_028276305.1 Candidatus Thermokryptus sp. | reverse complement strand
GGTTTTGGCTCTGTTTTTTGTTCTGCTATACCTGAAACACGCACAAATATAAATTCACCATCTTCATCGCCAGGGAGTCGCCCATACTGTGGATTTTGAGGCGCTCTAAATCTCACATTTTTAGCGACATAATCCGCAAGCTCAGAACTTGTCACAATTCCATCTCTGTCTACATCGGCATCACCATCAAGCGCCTTCAAAAAATAGAAAGTGAAAACGCTTATTCCCTGATCTGAAAGGTCAACCACCTGTTCGTCTTTGCTCCCGGCTGTTATGGCGATTCTCGCCTTTCGTGATGTAAATTTTGAAATCGCCTCAGCTCTTGTGGTAAACATTTCGCTTCTCAATCCTATCCCGCGGGTGAAGATTGTCCCGCTGTAGCAGGCATCCATGACATAAAAAAGATGTTTTGCGGGTATCGCTTCCTGAAATTCGTGCAATTGATCGGTTGAAATAGCAGTGCTTGCAAATTTTTCCATCACGCCGTCAACAGGCATGATATAACCTTTTTCCTTTCCACCGACAACTCTTGTCACGCCGTGACCCGCAAAGAAAACAAAAACACGATCATCCCTTGAAACACGTTTTGCATCCATAAGTCGGTCAAACGCCTTTAAAATGTTCTCGCGCGTCGCTTGGTCATCGTATAGCTCAATCACATTTTCCGGGTCAAAACCGAACTCCCGAACTAATTTTTCCCTGACCATCTTGGCGCTTTTCACAGCCCCAGTCAACCTCGGCAAACTTTGATATTCATTAATTCCAATTATCAAAGCCCAACTCTTCCTGTATCCCAAATCTTGAGAAATTAATTGTCCGACAAAAATTAGAAATATAACCGATAGAAAAATTGCTCGCTTCATTGTTTCACCTACTGTTTATTTTTTGGTAAAGTTGTTAAGGCGATGCTATTTTCAGCGTATCTTCCCGCTTTCAAACCAATGCTTCTTGTATTTGACATATAATCAAGGATTGAATCAAGGACGATCAAGCCCGCTTCAGTTTTGCCTTTCGGAATAGGGAATGGTTTATCGCTTGCGAAAACCTTGAGTATCTCTCGTCCAAATGGTGGTTTTATAACGAAATCGCCGGGGACTTTGTAAATTTTGTTCCCTTCAATTTTGTGTTCCCAGTTGCCTTTATGCGGAAAGACCAGAATCGCATTTCCTTCAGCGTCGTAATATACAAGATTTATATAACAATCTCGGTTAGCTCTGACAAAAATTTTTATCTCGTCGCCTTCGTAATAAACACCATCGGGTCTGTCAACCCAAACTTCTACTTGAAGTTCATCGCCCTTGGATTCAGTTTGCAATATCTCGTCGTCAATTTTTGAGTTGTAGTTTTCGGGCGCAAGCGGTATATTGGGGAGCAAATTTTTCGGTATCTTTACATTTGAAGTTGAAAGCACAATTCTTGAACCAGCATCAATCGCTTTCAAATTAAGTTCAACTTCATCAGCGCTGTCCCAGTAAGAGCCAACGATGACAACTTTTGCACCGCTCAAATTGGCAAATGACTCCGGCGTTCCAACTCCAGCTGTTGAATATCCAGCTTGATAAATCTTCACAGCTACATTTTTAATTTCCTCTTCTCCAACAAGTGCAAAGCTTGTATGCGTTTCTATAGCCATTTCAAGTTTTTGCTTTATATACGGCGATATGGGTCCAGGCAGTTTATCCCTGTAATAAATCCTTGCGACCATTATGCGCGCTGTCTTGTCAGGAACTTTTGAACTCAAACTTAACACCGCTTCTCTGAGCTTATCCTCAAGCGTCAATGTCTTTTTTCTTAATGTGTAAGTCACCACCTTCTCGTTTCTATCCAGGAAATCATTCCAATCGTCATATTCTCCGTATCCGAGGGATGATTTAATTTTGAACTCGGACAAGTCCATCGTTGCGGTTATCGTGTAAAAGTTTTCTTGATATGGTTCTAGTGAAAAAATCTCGCATTTTACGATTCCGGATTTATCCGAAACAGCTGTTTCATTTATTTTCCCGCGTCCATTTTTAAAATAAAACTTGAACTTAAACCCTGAAACTGGGAAAGCGCCATCGCCATATGTGACTTTCAATACCAAAGGATTTAACGGCTGGTTGAAGAGGACATCTTGTTCCTCACCCGAAATCTTTTCAACTTTGAGCTTTGAGAAAACATCTTGGACGAAAGATTTTATATCTGATATGAGAATCGCATCGCTAAGGCGCCACTCTCCGCTTATCTCTTCAAGTGGGCGAGTTATAAATCTGTAAAGTGGGAGAAGGTCATTGTAAAGTGGTGCATTTTTGTACGCCTCTGAAAAATTTAAAAGAGCTTGATAAAAATTTCCCTCTGCGATATTTTTCTTCCCGAGTTCAAAGTTTTTCTGATAAAGGTTGAAATACTGTTTAAGCTTATCCCTCAAGTCGGCGCCAGCGGTTTCTCTTTCAAGCACAGCGAGAGAATAGTAGATATCGTCATCGTCATCAAAATAAACTTCAACGATTTTCAAACCGGTTATTGTGATTTCGCTTGTCACCTGCAGATTCGCTGAAGCCCTCTCAACCGACTCGGCTTTTTTACCAGTTATAACTTCAAGTTGTTCAACGACTGATTTTGAAACGACAGTTGCACGAATTTGCTTTGCTATATCAGCAAAAGCATCGCTATTCGCTTTTTGAATATCCTCAATCTTGTTCTTTGTCTTTTTAGCTGCGCCAACGCCAAGTATATAGAGCCGTTCCGGGTATCTCGGATGTTTCTTCGTAGTTATCCAAGCTGGTTTTTCACCTGAAAAAATTTCAAGGGAGAATAAAATTAAAAGGGCAAAAACCTTTAAAACCCTCACGCTCATTTCACCTCCACAGTAAATGTTAATTTCCCAATGTTATTGTAAAGGTCCTTTGCTACAATCTCAATCCTATTTCTTCCCTTTGAAAGGCGAATTTTCTTATAAAAGCTCAACCCTGCAAGTGCAACTTTTAACTGCGCATTTTCACCGTTCACCTTGACCGATGTGATACCGCTTTCGTCAGTCACTAAGCCAGAAATTTCAAAATCCCTGCTACCAACTCTAAGATAACCGTTGTCTTTTACGGTTGGATAGTAAAGCTCAATTTTAGGCGGGTTGCTATCCTTGAAAGGGTCTTTTGAAATGTTGAATTCCTTGTACAAATCCCCAAAAATATCTTCTTCCTCCTCTTCCGCTTCTACTTTTTCCTTTTCTTCAACTTTTTCTTCCTTCGTTTCGGGTTGTTCAATCTTTAAGGCGACATATTTTTCATCGGGTTTTTCAGCAAGTTTAAATGCAAGTTGCTCCATAACTTTCAAAAGCCCGGAGACCTTACCTTCATAATCTGCGCTTGCTGTTTGAACTATCTCGGATGTTTCAACTTTTATTCTTCGGACATTGATCGTGTAGACATCCTCAACTTTTCCGATATCTCCAGTTATTATTTCCTTAACACCGAGGATTTTGCCTATTTGGACATTATCTCCAGAGCCCTCGGCGAGTTCGCTTTGTTGCAAATTCTGTTCAGCGAGTATTTCTTTAATTTTTTCCCTTTCAAGGACATTAAACTTGCCAGTTGCATTTAAAGCAACCCTAAACCTTGAAACGAGGACATCAATTTGAGTTGGGTCAAAGCCCTTTGCATCAAATCTCAAAACCGCAACGCTTACTTTTTCCTGAGAAAAAAGAAAAGATGAAATTAGAATGATTGCAAGAG
>JAPYWO010000231.1 GCA_028276305.1 Candidatus Thermokryptus sp. | reverse complement strand
GAACTGCTTCAAAATGCCGGGGGTTGCATTTTTTAATTTTAATTTTTCCACCGGTTATCGCTCCAGCGACAAGGAAAGTCCCCGCCTCAATTCTATCGGGAATTGTCACAACATCGGCTGGTTTAAGTTCATCAACACCTTCAATTTCAATGGTATCCGTCCCAAGCCCGGTAATTTTAGCTCCCATTGAAACCAAAAACTCGCCAAGTTGAACTATCTCCGGTTCCTTCGCTGCGTTTTCAATCAATGTCGTTCCCTTAGCAAGAACAGATGCCATCATAACATTTCCCGTTGCCCCTACGCTTGGCTTATCAAAATGAATTTTAGCTCCGTGAAGCTTTTTCGCCCTCGCAACTATGTAACCCGAATCAAGTTCAACCTCGGCTCCGAGTTTCTTTATCCCCTCAATATGAAGATCAACCGGTCTTGGTCCCCAAGCACATCCCCCAGGCAAAGAAACCTTCGCATATCCAAATCTACCAACCAAAGGTCCAAGGACATAAATTGACGCTCGCATCTTTTTGACAAGCTCATAAGGAGCTTCATACTTTGAGACATTTTCAGTGTTGATCGTTAAAACATGATTTTCAAACTTAACATCAACCCCCATCTCAGTTAAAACCTGCGACATCGTCTTAACATCTCTAAGGTCAGGGGTATTATAAATTTTATAAGTCCCGCTTGAGAGCAAAGTTGCTGGCATCAAAGCTAGAACCGAATTTTTCGCACCGCTTATTTCAACCTCTCCGCTAAGTTTTTTCCCTCCGATGATGACAAACTTTTCCATCATTTTTCATTTTTTAATTTTTACGCTCAATCAAATTTTCTAAAATAAAACCAAAAAACAAAAAATTTCACGCAACTTAATCTTGCAAAATTGAACCGACATTTTTAACTTCTACAAAAAATGCGAGAACGGAAATGCGAAAACTCATTTGGCTTCTCTTTTTAATCTCAACGACACTCAAAGCTCAATCCCAATACGATCAAATCATCTCTGAAATTTCAAACAAGTATACACCCGACAAGAGAACCGGTATATTTGAAATTTCCATCCAAGAAGTTGACGGGAAAATCGTTGTAAAAGGTGAAACCACGAACATGTCGGCGAAGGAAGCATTGATAAGTGCTTTGGGAAAATTTGAAAAACAAATAATTGACAGCGTCGTAATTTTGCCTTCACCGGATCTAAAAGGTAAAATTTACGGAATCATTTCCGTTAGCGTTGCTAATATGAGGGCAAAACCTTCACATCAATCTGAACTTGTAAATCAAGTTCTTTTAGGTAGCGCTGTTAAAATTTTAAAACGCAGTGGCTATTGGTACCTCATCCAAACTGAACCACCTGAAAATTACATCGGCTGGATTGAGGAGGGCGGTTTAGCGATCAAAGATAAAACTGAATTTGAAAGTTGGCAAAGCAAAAAGAAAATAATTTTTACGGACTATTTCGGATTCGTCTACTCACAAAAGGATAAAAACTCAACACCAGTAAGTGACCTCGCTCTTGGGAATTTACTCACGGTTGAAAACGAGGACAAAAATTGGTTTTTCGTCACACTGCCAGACGGAAGAAAAGGATATGTTGAGAAATCCAAAGCGATGAACTATGATGAATGGAAAAGAAGAGTTAATTTCAACGAGGTCAATTTAATTAACACAGCGAAAAAATTTGTCGGTTTCCCTTATCTTTGGGGTGGAACAAGTGTAAGAGGTTTTGATTGTTCAGGGTTCACAAAAATCGTCTTCAAATTGAATGGATTTGAACTTCCAAGGGATGCTGATCAACAAGCACAACTTGGAGTTGAAATTAACCCCGGGGAAAATTTTGAAAATTTAAAGCCCGGCGACCTTCTCTTCTTCGGACAAAAAGCTGAGAATGGCAAACCAGAGAAGATAACCCATGTTGGGATTTACATCGGGAATAAAGAGTTCATCCATTGCTCTGGGAAGGTGAGCATTGATAGTTTTGACCCGAAGGCGCCAAATTTCAACGAATATAGATTTAAAACTTTCGTCAAGGCGAAACGACTTGTAAAAAATTAATTCCAAGCGGGCACTTGATAACAAACCCAACTGAAATTTTTAGCTACTTCGCCTTTATAATCTTTTTCATCTACAAGGTCTCACAAATCAAATTGTTTCAAAAATTCTTCAGGTATCTCCCGCCTGTTATTTGGATTTATTTCTTGCCAATGTTATCATCAGCCATTGGAATTATACCAAGGGAATCTGAACTTTACGAATGGACAAAACTTTACATTTTGCCATCCGCTCTCGTTCTGCTATTACTTTCAGCAAACATTCCCGTGATAATTAAGCTTGGTTTTAAAGCGATAATTATGTTTCTAACAGGTTCTTTTGGCATAATAATCGGTGGTCCTATCGTTCTACTTATCTTCAAACATTGGTTGCCTCCAGACGCATGGAAAGGAATCGGTGCCTTGTCGGGCAGTTGGATGGGCGGGAGCGCAACGATGCTCGCCATTGCACAAAGTATAAAAACACCCGAATCTTTACTCGCACCATTGATCGTTGTTGACACTGTTGTCGGTTACGGTTGGATGGGCATCGTTATATTCCTTTCCGCATTCCAAGATAAAGTTGACGAGTTCAACCAAGTTGACAAAACGATTTTAATTGAACTAAACAAAAAAATGCAAAACTTAACCGAATCAAAAAGAAGATTTCTAAACTTCACTGACTTTGCAACGATGATATTCGTAGCATTTGGTGTCGGAATTCTATCTTTAAAACTTGGGAAGCTACTTCCGGAAATTGGTGTAATCATCTCCCGCTACACTTGGGGGATCATAATTGCAACAACCATTGGCGTAGCTCTATCCTTCACAAAATTATCCGAGCTTGAATACTCCGGCTCAAATCATGTTGGAAACTTTCTGCTTTATTTTCTTTTGGCTTCGGTTGGAGCAAGAGCAAATATATACGGGATATTTGAAACGCCAATTTTTATGTTGATGGGCATCCTGTGGATTTTAATTCATGCAACTTGTTTATTTATCGTTGGGAGGTTGATAAAAGCTCCGATGTTTCTCATGGCAACAAGCAGTCAAGCAAACATAGGCGGTCCAGTAACAGCCCCAATCGTCGCTTCCGTTTACCAAAGTGCGCTCGCCCCCGTGGGTCTCCTCATGGCTGTAGCCGGAAATATAGTCGGAATCTACGGTGGATTGCTCTGTGCTCAACTTTGTTACCTTGTATCTAAATTATAATCACTACTCTAAAACCTCGGGGTCTATTTTCTTCAACAGAAAATTATGAACTTCCGCTTTGACTTGGTAATCCATTGAAACAAGAATGACGATTGATTTCAAATTATTGACTTTATCAACAATACCAACAAAACCCTTCAAAGGTCCATCAACGACAAGAACATAATCGCCAGGTTTAATCGCAAAGTTATCCAAACAGCTTTCAGGTATATAAATGTGTGCGTTCCCATTTAATCTTTCTTTTATTGTCTCAATGACTGACTCCTTTATCGGCTTTGGTCTCCCATTTACACCGAGAATTTTTCTAACCCCCCTTGTGTAAATTACAATATCAAACAAACCCGGATGTAACTTAGCAAACACATAACACGGAAAAAGCGGAACAGCGATTTTTTTCTTTTTCCCTTTGACTAATCTGACTTCTTGAATTTTGGGATTAAAAACTTCAATTTTTGCAAAATTCAACCATGCTTCAACAAGAT
>JAPYWO010000230.1 GCA_028276305.1 Candidatus Thermokryptus sp. | reverse complement strand
CTGGTGTAGCACCGTTCTCAACCATTATCATAGCAGCTGTATGTTTCAAGGAATAAGGCGTCAAACGCCTCTTCCGTCCTTTTTTAACTCCCGACTTCTCCAAATACTCGCTTATAATTATCCTTATTCCCTTGTTCGTCAAACGCTCACCCATGTTCTTCGGACCCAAACTTACAAACATCGGCTGTGACGGCTCAACTGCCTGACGCTTACTCCTTACTGCGAAATAATCATGAAGTGCCTTTACAACATCATCCGGGACGGGGACAACTTCATCTTTAACATCCTTTCCTTTGCCTTGGACATAAATTATATACTGATTGTTGACGACTTTCAAATCGCCGACATCTGCATTTGACAATTCAAGTTCGCTCATCCCACAACCAAGCATCATCTTTATCATAGCATAGTCCCTATATCCTGCCTCATCCTTCCTCTCAACGCTTGATAAAAGCATATCAATCTCCTCCCAAGTTAAAAATTCCCTGCTGTGACTGCTCGGGCGCTTGTTCCCGGGGATTCTCTTCGCTGGATTCTTCTCAATCACTCCAATCGTCTTCAAGTATTCACAAAATCTACGCAACGCTGTAAGGTAAGTTGATACGGAGACAGGGGAAAGTTTCTTTATTTGCGTCAAATAATCCCGATACCTTTGAACATCCTCAACAAGAAAGCGAAATTTTTTATCAATTAAAAACCACCTCAAAAACTCCCTTAGCGCTCTTGTATATGTTCCTTTTGTATCCTCTCGCTTACTTGAAAGCTCCTGCGAAAAATTTTCAAAATGCTTATTCAATTCCTCATAACTCATAACGACCGGCTTGAACTCATCCCTTATCATAGTTGGCGCGGAAGTTGAATTATTTTTTAAAAATTTACAAATTGAATAAAAGATTTGCAAGTGAAAATCTGCCTGTATTTGCAAGATAAAAAATAAACCAAAATGCGCGAAAAATTCAAAAATAAATTAAAACTCGTCCTGGCACTTTTAACAACCTTTTTCATCGTTGAACTTGTTGCGGGCTTCCTGACAAATAGCTTGGCTCTTATCTCCGACGCTGGACATATGCTCACGGATATTTTCGCAATCTCCGTCAGTATATTCGGCTTCAAAATCGCCGAAAATAAAGCAACGAACAAAAAAACATACGGATTTTATAGGGCGGAAATAATAGCAGCTTTTATAAACGGCGTCCTTCTGATACTGATTTCGGGATACATTTTGATTGAGGCAATTGAGCGCATCAAAAATCCACCTCTCGTTAAGGGTCTTGAAATGCTAATAGTTGCATCAATGGGACTTGTCGTTAATATCATCGGCGGGGCAATTCTATTTAGCGATAGGAAAAAGAATTTAAATATGCGCTCGGCATACCTGCATGCTTTATCAGATACGCTCGGTTCAATTGGTGCAACAACAGCTGGGGTCGTAATCCTTATGAAGAAATGGTTTTACGCCGACATAATTGCAAGTTTATTGATAAGCGGGATAATAGCGTACAATTCAATAAGATTGCTTAAAGAATCAATCAACATACTTATGGAAGGGGTACCTTCAGATGTTGACGCTGAAACTATAAAGAAACTGCTACTTGAAATCCCGGATATAATTTCGGTTCACGATTTACATATATGGACGCTTGCGAGCGGGAAAAATTTATTAACGGTTCATGTCGGGGTAAAAGGCGAAATTGACAGACAAAAATTGAGAAGGTTGATAAACGAGATTGAGAACACGATAAGGGAAAACTCAAACATTGAGCACATCACCGTACAAATAGAGCCCATCACATTTGACGCCGAATTGATCATTGGAAATTTTAAAAGACAGGGTGAGAGTTAAGAGGTTAATTCCTGCAAAACCTCAATAAGTTTTTCAATCTTTTTGATCTTTTCACTCTCTGTTTTTTCGCTTTTTATGAGTTTTCTTTCTATAGCTTCTAAATCCCCGTTCCTCTTTCACTTTTTCAATTCTATCCCTTATCCAATCCCAATCAGGATTGCCCCTATTAAAGAAACATTTGAAGTTTTCTTTTAACCATTCATAAGTGTCATCCTCAAGATAGTCGTAAAAAGCTTCTATTAAGTCATCAAAATCAATGTCCTCAGGAATATCAATTTCCCAATCTTTGATCTTTTCTTCAAGAAACCACCTCACAATTTCCTTATCAAGCATGCCCTTTCACCTTTTTATTTATCTGGTCTTTTTATATGATGGTTAATTTTATACTTGTCGTAAACATCAAGTATTTCTTCGCAGAACTTTTCCATACGCTCATCGCCCTTTTCTTTAGCCTCTTTATAGAGACGAATTATAAATCTTTTTCCGAATTCCGTTTGAGAATATGTTTTCTTTAAAAAGTTATGCTCTGAGCAAAGTGTTTGTCCATTATCTATAGTATTTGTGCCCCCTTTCTCAATAGGAATTTTATGATCAGCGTGAATCTCAACTCCATCTTCTTTACCTCTACCACAAACAATACATTTGTAATTATCCCTTTTAAAAATCTGCTCCTTTACATCCGCTGGAAACTCGGGCAATTCTTTATAATTGGCTATTTCGGGGTCATACCTGTAAACTCCCTTTTTAACTTTTATTAGTAATCCTTGTTGATATAATCTGCGTATCTGTCTCCAAGTGTCTCTCGGCTTTTTTCCATATAGTTCTTTATATCGTTCTTCAACATAATCAACAACGGGACCATGAGGCAAATCCTTCCCAGGATTTTTAAAAAAGTATTCCATAATTAAATCAGAAATTGTGATTTTTCTTTTGCTCATGCGATTTCCTTTTATTTAATTATATCAAAAGTTGGTTGATTGACTTTTGCTTCGCTGATTAACCTTTGTTTAGCTATCTCGCAATAATTTCTATCTATTTCAACTCCTATACCTTTCCTTCCAAGCTTCGCACAAGCCACAAGAGTTGTTCCACTTCCAAGGAAAGGATCAAGCACAACATCACCAACAAATGAAAATAATTTTATACACCTTTTGGGAAGCTCAAGCGGAAAGGGAGCGGGATGACCAACTCTTTTTTTACTCTCACCTGGAAAATTCCAAACACCGCTCGTCCATTCCATAAATTCTTTTTTGCTTATATCTGATTTACCCCGTTTACTTCTATGCCATTCTTTCTTGTAAAGAATTGCAATAACCTCAACCGGTGCTATAACATATGGGGCGCTCGCACTCAACCAAGATCCCCAAGCGGTTCTACGAGAAATGTTGCCCTCATTCCAAATTATCGTTGAATTATATTTCCAACCGATTTTTTTAGCTATAGTTATAATATCAGCATAAACGCTCTGCTGTCCCCCTTTATTTTTGTCTAATGGAATGTTTAAACATAATCTCCCATCAGGTTTACTTAAAATATATGCTTTCTCTAACCATCTTGCAGTGAATTCAAGATATTCATCATATGGTATGTCATCTTTAAAAGAATTGTATCTTATGTCAACATTGTAAGGCGGTGATGTTACTATAAGGTTAACTGTCTCAGGCTCAATTAGTTCAGTTTTTAAAAAATCATCATTGATTATCAAGATATCACCGTTCAAAGCAGAAAAATAAACTTTTGTCATTTTTGTAACCCTTTCCTTATTTTTCCCTAATTTCTCAAAAATCTCACAAAAACACAACAAACTCCTTCAAAACAAAATTTTCAAATTTTTCCAAATCATCAACATAAAATAAATGCCCTAAACATTCACAAT
>JAPYWO010000229.1 GCA_028276305.1 Candidatus Thermokryptus sp. | reverse complement strand
GAGTTGGACCTTTCAAAAAGCGATCCAAGTAAAAATATGTATGTCGTAAATTATTATGTTCCATCACTTATAAAAGGGATGAGATATAATTATGTTGTCGCCGTTGAAATTGACACAAGAGGAAATATATGGTTTGGGACATATAATTTCCAGTCGTATCCCTACAGCGACGGTCAGCTTATAAAATGGGATGGGAACTATAATTGGGAGTTCTTCACAACTGAAAACTCGCCCCTCCCAGCAAATGGAATAAGGTCTTTAAAAGCCGATAAAAAAGGCGGGATTTGGATAGGCACTATAAATGGCGTCTGCTACTTTGACGGGAGTAATTTCATCACACTTGACTCGCTTAACTCTTTCTTGAGGGGTCTTCCAGGTGATGGAAAAAGGATAATTGACATTGAGATTGACCCCAAGGGTAATGTTTGGCTTGGGACCTGGGGAGGGGGAGTTGTCAAATACGACGGGAAAAATATAACGGCTTACAACAAAGACGGAATGATGAGATTCATAACCGGAATTGAAATTGATAGCAGGGGAAATATATTTGTCTCAAGCTTTTCAGAATTTGATGAGAACACAAACCAATATACTGGTGGTGGGCTTTTCATATACGATTGCTCCGAGACAAATTGGTGTCAGATAATACCACCAATATCAAGGAATATATGGACTATAACTATTGACAGAAATGACATCCTCTGGGCAAGCTTTTTTGACTGGTATCACCAAAACTATCTTGGCGTTGGATATTTTGACGGGAATAGATGGGAGTTTTACAACACTTCAAATTCACCCTTGTATTTAAACGCCGTATCAAAAATTTTTATTGATGAAAACAATAAAAAGTTTTTCGGTCATTATCACTATGGACTTGCCCGCAAGATAACCAAATATGATGGCTCTAAATGGTCTCACATTAAAGTTTCCGTTCCCCCAGCACCATATAGGAAGGTAGTCATTGATAGCCAAAATAGGAGATGGCAATATGACGATGAGGGAGTTGCAATAATTAGACCAGAAGTTGGAAGATTTAACTATACTATCTTTGACTCGCCTATCCATCTTCCATTTGGGATTTATTCTGCTCCCCCTGCTGTTGACGAAAATGGAACTCTCTGGACAGCTTTGGATAGTATCCTTGTAAGCTTTGATGGGGAAAACTGGAAATTTTTAAAGTTTGATACCCTTGGTTATTATCCGCACCTTGTGAAAACGGACCGCAAAAATAACAAATGGATAATTCTTTCAAAGAAGGACACAAGTTCCGATTGTATGCTTGTGAAATACGATGATAGGGAATTTAAAATCATACTGAATCTACCATATATACCTGTTTTTGGGTTTGACACAGCAGGGAATCCATGGTTTAAGCTTGATGATAAACTTATCTGCGCAAGTGGTGAAGATGGGAGGATATTGAAGGAGTTTGAGGGCATACCGGGGAGGATTTTAGGAATTGACAAAAATAACAACATATGGCTATCACCAATACGCACAACTGATTCATCCTTAATTAACACAATAGTGAAGTTTGACGGTGTTGAGAAGAAAATTTATCGCTTCCCACGAGACGCATTATCTTGTTGTATTGAGGAGTTTGCTATATCATTTTCTGAGGCACCTGATGGCTCAATATGGTTTGGGACAGAGGTTATGGGAGTAGTAGGTAGAATAATTGAATTTAAATCGGAACAACTTATAGAATTTAGCAGACTACCAACCATCATTTTTGAGATTTCCGTTGATCAGGAGAGAAATATATGGTTTGCTGGTGAGGAGATGGCTAGCCAATTTGTTTATCTTAGAGATACTTATGTAGGCGTCAAAGACGAACCCGATAAAAGCTTTATCACACCTTCAAAATTTGTACTTCATCAAAACTACCCCAACCCATTTAATCCATCTACAACAATTGAATTTGACATACCTGAAAAAACAAATGTAAAGTTAATTATTTACGACATCCTCGGTCGTGAAGTTGAAACCATAATTGACAAAGAACTTGAACCCGGAAAATATAAAATCAATTTCAATGCAACCAACTTACCAAGTGGTGTCTATTTTTATACATTGAAAACCCCAAAATTCACAAAAACCAACAAAATGCTTTTGATCAAGTGAATTCCCTTAAGTTCCCTCTCCACCTGCGGGAGAGGGGAAGGGTGAGGGCTCTTTGAAAAATTTTTCCCTTCATCTTTTCTCTCCCCTTGCGGGAGAGAACAAAAGTGAGGAGTGCCGTTAAATTCTTTTCATCTTCCTTTTTCCCTCTCCACAAGCAGGAGAGGGCAAGGGTGAGGGGTCTTTTTCTCCATTTACTTCACTAAAACCATCTTCTTCACCTCAACCTGCCCTCCCACCTCAAGCCGATAAAAATATATCCCACTTGGCAAACCCCTCGCATCAAAATTTACCCTATACCTCCCCATCCCTACCAACCCCTCAAAAGGTCTCCTAACCTCACGACCCAAAACATCATAAACAACCAACCTCACAAAACTTCTCTCATACACCTCAAACTCAATCGCTGTAACACTGTTAAATGGATTTGGATAATTCTGAAAAAGCCTAAACCTCGCCGGCGGTATTTCAACAGGCTTTATTATAACTCCACCCTCTCGATACACCGCAATCCCCCTGAAAACAGTCCCAATCCACTTGTTCCCTTCCTTGTCTATAGATATCGTTGAAACCCAATTATCAGGTAAACCGGAATTTGACTCATTATATACAATCCAATTACCACCATCAAACTTTGCAAGCCCTCCACCCCGAGTTCCAATCCATTTGTTCCCCAATCCATCTATGGCTATTGCAAGAACAACGTCATTATATGGGTTATAAACAGTCCATCTTACACCGTCAAACTTTACAAGTCCCCCACCTGTTCCAATCCACTTGTTCCCCAAGCTATCTATTGCTATCGCGGTAATATAGTCACCAGGTAAACCTGAATTTGAAGTGTTGTAAACAGTCCAATTAACCCCATCAAATTTTGCAAGACCATTGTATGTCCCTATCCATTTGTTACCCTCTCTATCTATCGCTATAGCAGTAATAATATTATGAGGTAAACCTGAATTTGAAGTGTTGTAAACAGTCCAATTAACCCCATCAAATTTTGCAAGACCATTGTATGTCCCTATCCATTTGTTACCCTCTCTATCTATCGCTATCGCATAAACATCACTAGAAGGTAAACCCGAATTTTTTCTATTATAAACAACCCAGTCTACCCCATCAAACTTCACAAGTCCTCCACCCCAGGTCCCGATCCATTTATTCCCCAGGCTATCAATAGCTATTGCAAGAATATAATCAACTGGCAAACCAGAATTCAAGTAATTATAAACAGTCCAGTTTACCCCATCAAACTTCACAAGTCCTACATCAGTCCCAACCCACTTATTCCCCAGCTCGTCTATCGCTATCTCATAAATAGTATTAGAAGGCAAACCAACATTCGTTGTTTTATAAATGACCCAGTTCACCCCATCAAACTTAACAAGCCCACCGCCATCCGTCCCTATCCATTTATTCCCATCCTTATCTATCATTATCACACTAACATTATCAAAAGGAAGACCTGAATTTGAAGTGTTATAAACAGTCCAATTAACTCCATCAAACTTAGCAAGACCCCCACCAAAATAAAAAAATCCCCTGCGAAAAGTCCTCGTTCCTATCCATTTGTTTCCCTCCCTATCTATCGCTATAGCATAAACATCATTAGAAG
>JAPYWO010000228.1 GCA_028276305.1 Candidatus Thermokryptus sp. | reverse complement strand
GGAAACCTTTCTTTAACGCTGTCGGGGTTTAAATGTGTCAGGTCAAGGTAAACATATTCATCGCCTGATTTTTTAAGTTCTGCGTCAATTGCCCTTGCAACAATATCCCTTGGTGCGAGCGAACCGCGCGGGTCATACTTTTTCATAAAGTCCTCACCTTGCTTTGTCCGTAATATACCGCCAAATCCACGAACCGCCTCAGAAATCAAAAACGCGGGTGAGCCAGAGTTATAAAGTGTCGTTGGATGAAATTGTATGAACTCCATATTTCCAATCTTCGCACCAGCGCGATAAGCCATAGCAACACCGTCGCCAGTTGCAATTAAAGGATTCGTCGTATGAAGATAAACCTGCCCAAGTCCACCCGTTGCAAGCAAAGTCGCCTTTGAAAGAAACTTTTTTACCTCGCCCGTCTTTGAATCAAGCGCATAAACTCCCCAACAATGTATATTATCAAGCTTCTTGCTTTTATCAATCCCAACCAAATGATGTTCCGTGATCAAATCAATCGCAACATGATGCTCGTAAATTCTAACATTTGGATGATTTGCGACTTTTTCAAGTAGAGCTCTCTCAATCTCCCGCCCTGTCAAATCCTTTGCGTGCACAATTCTTCTCCTTGAATGTCCACCTTCCATCCCGAGATCAAGCCGTCCGTTTTGTGTCCTTGTAAATTCAACACCTATCTTTATCAACTCTTCAACCTTTTTCGGACCCTCACGAACCATCAATTCAACCGCTTCCCTCTTGCAAAGCCCAGCCCCCGCATTCAAAGTATCCTGAATGTGAAGCTCATAAGAATCATCCGGCGAAAAAACCGACGCAATCCCACCCTGTGCATAATTTGTGTTTGATTCGGCTTTCTCCTTCTTGGTTATTATGACCACCTGACCGTAATCAGCCACTTTTAACACATAAAATAATCCTGCAATCCCACTCCCTATAACAAGAAAATCGGAAACTATCTCCATAAAAAATCAAACCTTTATTTCAAGTGATATATCAAGCGCCTTAACCGAATGCGTCAACATCCCGATGGATATATAATCAACTCCCGTCTCAGCAACATCACGAACATTCTCAAGCGTGATCCCACCGGACGCCTCAACTTCAAACCTTCCAGCTATTAAATCAACGGCTTTTCTCATCTCTTCAATTCTGAAATTGTCAAGTAAAATTCTATCAACACCTCCAACTTTTAAAATTTTTTCAACTTCTTCAATACTTTGCGCTTCAACCTCTATTTTTAGATCAAGATCTTTCTCCTTTATGAACCTCAAACATCTTTCAATTGCGTTTTCAACACCGCCCGCAACCGCTATGTGATTGTCCTTTATCAAAATCATATCATACAATCCAAACCTATGATTTACCCCACCGCCTATTTCCACGGCGAGTTTATCAATCAAACGAAGCCCCGGAGCTGTTTTCCTTGTATCAGTAATTTTCGCCTTTGTCCCTTCAACTGCCTTTACAAACTTTCTCGTCAAAGTCGCAATCCCACTCATCCTCTGCAAAAAATTTAAAGCAGTTCTTTCAGCGGTTAAAATGCTTCTGACATCCCCTTTTACAACTCCGATTATATCTCCCTTCTTAACTTCGTCTCCATCGGAAAAGAAGGGGATGAAATTTAAACTTGAATCAAGCGTCCTGAAAACAAACCACACAACATCAATTCCAGCAACGACCCCCTCACCCTTTGAAACGAACTCCGCCTCCGCCTCAATCCTTTCATCACCTATAACAGCCATCGTCGTCACATCACCAGAGCCAATGTCTTCAACAAGAGCTCTTTCAACAACCTCAATTATTTTCTCTTCAAGTTGAAAATTCCTCATCACAATCTCATCTTTCCTTTTTATCCTTTGGATTCAAAACTATTATGTTATCCGCTATTTCATAAATCCTCCCACACTTCTCACATAAAAGCGACTCCATTTCCTCAACATACTTTAAATCAACCTTGCACTTGGGACAAACAAGCGCCTCAACAAACTCCTTGTCAGGCATGACTTAACAATTTTTATTTTTACACGATTTGAAATTCTCAAGGACGAAATTCATAAAAACCTCCGGTGGTTTCACTGGTCTATATGTCTTCGCATCAAGAAAAACATGCTCTGTATAACCCTCCGCTATCAACTCATCATCAACATCCCGATAAACCTCATATTCAAGCCGAAACTTTAAATTTGGAATTTCCTTCATAAATGTTTCAATTCTTAAAAGGTCATCGTAATAAGCTGGTTTTTTAAACCTTGCAAACGCTTCAAGAACAGGGATCAAATAGCCCATCCGTTCAATTTCACTGTAAGGCAAGCCATAATCCCTTAAAAGTTCGGTTCTCGCCCATTCAAAATACTCAAAAAACTTAGCGTGATAAACAAACCTCATTTGATCCGTATCTGAATATCTAACCCTGATTTTATAAATGTGCTTTATCATTCTTCCCAGAACCCCATTTTTCTATATTTTTGAATTCTCATTTCTACGAGTTTTTTCGGTTTTATCTTTGAAAGTTCCTCAAGTTCCTCAATTAAAATCTCCTTCAAAATCCTCGCTGCTTCTTTATGATCGCGATGTGCCCCGCCGAGTGGTTCAGGGACAATCCTATCAATTACGCCAAGTTTTATTAAGTCCTGTGCTGTTAACTTCAATTGTTCCGCTGCTTGTTCCTTATAATCCCAGCTTCTCCAAAGGATACTTGAGCAGGACTCCGGGGCTATGACAGAATACCAGGCGTGTTCAAGCATAAGAACTCTATCGCCAACGCCAATACCGAGCGCCCCACCACTTGCACCCTCACCTATTATAACAACGACTATCGGAACCTCCAACCTTGCCATTTCAAACAAATTTCTCGCTATCGCCTCCGCCTGCCCCCTCTCCTCAGCACCAATTCCAGGATATGCCCCGGGCGTATCAATCAAAGTTATCACCGGCTTGCCGAATTTCTCCGCAAGCTTCATCAAGCGAAGCGCCTTCCTGTATCCTTCAGGATGTGGCATCCCAAAATTCCTGTAAAGATTTGACTTCGTGTCCCGGCCCTTCTGCGTCCCTATCACCATAACAGTTCTGTTCTCAAACCTTGCAAAGCCACCTATCATCGCTTTATCATCGCCAAAATATCTATCACCGTGCAACTCAATAAAATCACTCATCATAAGATAAATGTAATCCAAGGGATAAGGTCTATCCGGGTGCCTTGCTATTTGAACCTTCTGCCAGCGAGTTAGATTTGAATAGATGTTCTTTTTTAACTCTTCAACTTTACTTTCAAGTTTTCTTATCTCTTCGCTCAAATCAACACCACCGCTGTTTGCAAACCTGCGCATCTCCTCTATCTTTTGCTCAAGCTCAATTATCGGCTTCTCAAAATCAAGGACAAACTTTGACATATCACTTCTTCGCTTTGTTTGAAATTAATTTTAAAAAAGCCCTGATTAAAATCTCAATGTCAAGCGCAAGCGACTGGTTACGAGCGTAAAAGATATTAAGTCGCTCAATCTCATCGTGGGATAAATTTTCGGAATCTTGGATTTGCACAATCCCAGTCAAACCTTTCTTCCCAAGGAAAACCTCATCATCGGGAGAATCAAGCGGACGACCAACCAAGCTCAAATTTCCTTTCAAAACGTTCGGCAAAAGCAAAATTTTCTCGCCGAAATCGCCAATACCTGCGCCAAAAATTTTTTTAAAATATACCAAAGGATACACAAAAATCAAAAGCGGAAGTGAAAAAATAATGTCAAAGACCCTCTTTG
>JAPYWO010000227.1 GCA_028276305.1 Candidatus Thermokryptus sp. | reverse complement strand
TAGAAGACGAATTCCTTGCGCAAGTTTTTCCTTGTGAAATATTCCGACATTGCGGATACTATCTCAGCCACATTTTTGAGCTGGCGGGGTGAGTTCAAGTTGATGTTTGATACTCTTGAGAGAAAGCTCTCATAGAATTTCGGTATCTCAAGCACGGCTTTAACTTGTCAAGCGGTGACTTTTTGAGCAAGTTCATCAAGTTTTTTCAAAACCTCTTCGGTATGACCATCAACTTTGACTTTTCTGAAGATGTGAGCGATTTTGCCATTTTCATCAATTATGAAGGTTGTTCTCTCTGTGCCCATGAACTTTTTCCCGTAGAGATTTCTCTCTTTCCATACGCCATACTTTTGCAGAACTTTATGCTTTTCATCGCTTAGAAGAGGGAAATTGAGGTTATATTTTTCTTTGAATTTCTTGTGTGACTCAACGCTATCGGCGCTTACTCCGATGACAACGGCTCCCCTTTCAAGTATGCGATTTATATTATCCCTAAATGAACACGCCTCTTTTGTACACCCCGGAGTATCATCTTTTGGGTAGAAATATAGAACGACTTTTTTACCTCTGAAGTCCTTCAATGAGATTTTCTCGCCATTGTCAGCAGGGAGTGTAAAGTCCGGGGCTTTTTGTCCAACTTTTAGCTCTATTGTCTTAGTAGATTTATCGCCCGACTTTTTTGATTTTTGCCTTGGCATTTTTCCCTCCGTTGTTTGTTGATTTTGACAAGTAAAAGTTTTGCGGAGAGGGAGGGATTCGAACCCTCGGTACCGCTTTTGGCGGTACAACCGCTTAGCAGGCGGCTCCCTTCGACCACTCGGGCACCTCTCCAATGCCTTTTAAATATACTAAAAATTTTTTGAAATCAAAAAGAAAGGGGCTTGGGTTGTTTATTAGCATTTTTTTTGTTAAATTTTAACAAAATTTTTGAGGTCTTTGAAGAAAAATTCATTTAAGGAGTCCTTAATGGCTCAATCTTTTAATATCCTCTTCCTCTCCAGTGAAGTTGTTCCATTCGCGAAGACGGGAGGTCTTGCTGATGTCTCTTTTGCCTTGCCACAGGCGATAAAAGAACTCGGGCACGAGATAAGAGTTATGATGCCGAAATATGGCTTTATAAGCGAGCGGAAATTTGGCATCCACGAGATTATACGCCTGAAGGAAATGGATATTCCAGTTGGAGATAAACTTCAAAAGGGAAGCGCTAAAGCATCGTTCATTGTGGGTCAAAAAACGAAGGTTCAAGTTTATTTCCTTGAAAGCGAGGTTTATTACAATAGAAATGGTCTTTATGTTGACCCTAAGACAAAGAAAGATTATCCCGACAACGATGAAAGATTTATATTCTTTTGTAAAGGCGTCATTGAGACATTGAGGAAGCTCGGATGGCGCCCAGATGTAATTCATTGCAATGACTGGCAAACCGCCCTAGTTCCCGTATATTTGAAAACAACTTATAAAGATGACCCGCTATTGAAGGGGATTAAAACCATTTTAACGATACATAACATCGGTTATCAAGGTGTCTTCCCTAAGGAATCATTTTTAAAGTCGGGTCTTCCAGATGAAATTTTCCCGCAGATACAACACAATGGTAGTTTTAATTTCTTGAAAGCTGGAATCTTGTATGCCGATTTTATAACGACAGTGAGCCCAACTTATGCCAAGGAGATAATCTCGGATGATGAACTTGGAGCTGGTCTTTCGGATGTGTTAAGGAAAAGGAAAAGGGATATTTTTGGAATTTTAAATGGCGTTGATTACTCTGTTTGGAGTCCTGAGACCGATAAATTCATCCCAGTTCCATACGGAGTTCAAACGATAGAAAGCAAGTATGAGAACAAAAAAGCGCTTTTAAAACATTTCGGGCTTGAATATAATGAGAATATCCCCGTTGTTGCTCAGATTTCTCGCTTAGCTGAGCAAAAGGGATTTGATCTGATAGAGGAGATAATTGATAAAATGATGGAGCTTGATTTGCAATACATTGTTCTTGGCACAGGTGAGCCAAGATATGAGGAGATGCTTGAACGGATCAAGAAGAAATATCCTAAAAAGGTTGGGATACATATTGGGTTCAGTGAAGAGCTTGCGCATTTAATTGAAGCTGGTGCTGATATTTTCCTTATGCCATCAAAGTATGAACCATGTGGTTTGAATCAAATGTATAGTTTAAGATATGGGACTGTCCCAGTGGTGAGGAAAACGGGCGGGCTTGCGGATACGGTTGAGGAATTTAATCCAAAAACGGGAAGGGGAACGGGATTCCTTTTTGAAAAATATAACGGTCAGGAGCTCCTCAAAGCACTGAAGAAAGCGCTGAATCTTTACAAGAATAAAAAGGTCTGGCTTAAATTGATGAAGAACGGCATGGCGAAAGATTTCTCCTGGAGCGTTTCGGCGAGAAAATATGTTGAACTTTACGAGAAACTCGTCTCAGTTCAAAGAAAAGCTCGGACCGTCAAAGTCAAATGAAAAAGCAATCCCTGGCTATATTTCTTGATAGAGATGGGACGATAAATGAAGATGTTAATTTTTTGTCTTCCCCGGAACAGCTCATTTTGATAGATGGCTCGGCTGAAGCGATAAAGGAAGCAAATGAAATGGGGTTAAAAGTTATCGTCTTCACAAACCAAAGTGGCATAGCAAGGGGATATTTTACTGAAGAGGACTTGAAAAAGGTTCATAAACGGCTTGACGAGTTGCTTGCGGAAAAGGGGGCGAAAATTGACGCTTATTATTATTGCCCGCATCATCCAACCGAAGGAAACGGAGATTACAAAGTTGAATGCGAATGCAGAAAACCAAAAGATGGGATGTTAAAAAGAGCGTCAAGAGAACAAAACATCGATCTGAAAAATTCGTTTGTAATTGGAGATAGATGCATTGACATAGAAGCGGGGAAAACAGCCGGGGCAACAACTATACTCGTGTTGACCGGTTACGGAGTTGAAGAACTTGAAAAGTGCAGAGATAAAAATTTAGACCCGGATTTTGTCGCTAAGAATTTGAAGGAAGCAATTGAAATCGTAAAAAAATGTCTAACGGAGAGAAGAGAAAAATGCGAAACCTGATTTTATTCTTTTTAACTCTTTTCATCATCGGCTGCGGTAAAGAACCAAACGATGTCGGTTTCGGTCTTTTACCTGAAAAAGAACTTTTCAATGTCAATTTTTATGAGGACTCAATTGAGGTTCAATTTGAAAACATAACAAATTTTATATCTAACTCGGCTTCAAATTATCTTTTGATCGGGAACTATGATAATATCTCGTGCGGGATTTTAATTCGCTTTGACATCCCTGATACATTAAGATTTGCGCAGATAAAGTCATCACGGATAAGATTATTTAAGTCGGATTTTGTGATAGGTGATACCACTGTCCCAGCTAAGTTCACCGCCCACAAAGTTTTATCAAATTACTATGATACGCTTTACGATGCGAGAGTTGTTGGAGAATTTGAAGGTATTCCCGACTCGGTGAATTATTTCCCAATAGATACATCCGTTGTGAGAGAGTGGTTTATGGGGCAAAATTATGGTCTTTATTTAAAGCCACAAAATAACGGAGTGATATGGGGTTTTAAATCTCTTGATGAGATGCTCTTCACACCTGCTTTAGAAGTTGGGATAGGCAAAGCCGATGGTGGCGTTGACACGGTTAGATTTTTTTACGGTAGCGATGGTTATATCGCAAGGTCAAGTGAAATAGCGGATACGAATAATATCATTATACAAGCAGGGGTTGGTCTTAGAAGTATTTTAAAATTTGAC
>JAPYWO010000226.1 GCA_028276305.1 Candidatus Thermokryptus sp. | reverse complement strand
AACTACAGGAGATTTTAAATTATATTGCGCCTTTGAAGAGAAATACGGAACGACTCATTCATATAATAAATGATCTTTTAATTTTATCCGAGATTGAGTCAGGAGTAAAATTTGAGGATGAACGAATTAACTTTAAAGATTTGCTTCAAGATATTTTAAGATTATATGATAAATCATTGAAAGATAAAGGTTTAACTTGCGAAATTGATGTATCGGATAAATTACCAGAATTTTGGGGGGATAAATTCAAGTTGGAACAGATGTTGTCTAATTTAATTGATAATGCCATTAAATACACTGAAAAAGGTGGGATAAAAATTAAAATTGATTCGGTGGGAAAGGATAAAATAAAAATCAGCGTTGAAGATACAGGTATAGGGATACCGAAAGAGCACATACCGCGAATTTTTGAACGCTTTTATGTGGTTGATAAGTCAAGGTCAAGGCAACTTGGGGGAACTGGGCTTGGGCTATCAATAGTAAAACATGTGGTTTTATCTTATGGCGGTGAGATAAAAGTAGAGAGCAAGGTCGGAGTTGGAACAAAATTTGAAATTCTCTTGCCGGCTCGGAAAAAAGGATAAACCATTTTTTAACTTTTCCTTAACGAAAATTTAACATTAAAATTACAAATTCATTTGAGTTAAAAACAAAAGACAACTGATTATGAAAATATCAATAAGTCAGTCGTTAGCAAAATTAATTTTGCTCTTTGGTTTTCTTTTCCAATTTTTATCCATACCTGTTTTTTCCCAAGATAGGGAGTTACTTGGCGCTGGTGCTACATTTCCTTATGTTCTTTATTCAAAGATGTTTGATGCTTATTATAAGCAGACAAATGTGAAGGTAAATTATCAATCAATTGGCTCAGGCGGTGGAATAAGACAATTAAAAGAAAAGACCGTTGACTTCGGAGCATCTGATGCATTTCTCTCCGATGAGCAATTACGAGAATTTGATTCTCCAGTTCTTCACATCCCAACCTGTCTTGGTGCTGTTGTGATAACATACAATCTACCTGGCAACCCACAGTTAAAGCTAACACCCGATGTTATCGCTGATATTTTCCTTGGCAAAATTAAAAAATGGAACGATCCAAGAATTACTAATTTGAACCCTGGGATAAATCTGCCAAATTTAAATATAACCGTTGTACATCGTTCTGATGGAAGTGGAACAACTTTCGTCTTCACTGACTACTTATCCAAGGTTAGCAATGAATGGGCTCAGAAAGTTGGGCGGGGCACATCCGTTGCTTGGCCAGTTGGGTTAGGTGGAAAGGGAAACGAAGGAGTGACGGGTCTTGTAAAGCAAATTCCTGGCGCAGTTGGATATGTTGAACTCATTTATGCGAAGCAAAACAAATTACCCCAAGCTCTTGTCAAAAATAAGAGCGGAAAGTTTATAAACCCTGAACTTTCATCAATTTCAGCAGCTGGGAAAACCAAAATCCCAGACGACACAAGGATTTCAATTACTGATACTGACGCCGAAGATGGATATCCGATAAGCAGTTTCACTTGGATACTTGTATACAAGGAACAAAATTACAAAGGTAGGTCGCTTGAAAGAGCCAAACAATTGGTGAAACTGCTCTGGTGGATCGTTCATGAAGGTCAAGCTTACACAGAACCGCTTGATTATGCAAAATTACCAGGTGAAGTTGTAAAAAAAGCCGAAAAAATCATAAAGTCAATTACCTACAATGGCAAGCCAGTTTATCAAGAAGTTGGAATTAAATAAGGACAAGATTTTTAATCTACTTCTTGTGAGTTCAGCGTTTTCTCTTTTAATTCTTGGAGTTGGAATTTTCCTAAGTTTGTTGAATGCCTCTTCACTTGCATTAAAAAAATTTGGCTTTTCATTTTTCAGCGGGAGCGAGTGGGACCCCGTTAGTGAGGAATTTGGAGCGTTACCTTTTATTTATGGAACTATTTTGACTTCGTTGATTTCTCTTTTGATTTCCCTGCCATTTTCACTTGCGATAATTATTGTCCTTGGTGAGTACTTTAAAAAGGGTATTTTTGCTGAGATTTTGAGATACTTAACGGAGTTAATAGCTGGCGTCCCTTCGGTTGTGCTTGGCTTTTGGGGACTTTTTTTCTTAGTTCCGATTATGCGTGAAATTGAAATTAAACTTGGCGTTACTCCTTACGGTGTTGGTATATTAACTGCTTCAATCATACTTGCTTTTATGATTTTGCCATATTCAGCTTCAATTGGCAAGGATGCTATGCGTCTTGTTCCAAACGAGCTCAAGGAAGCAGCTTTTGCTTTAGGTGCTACAAGATGGGAGATGATAAAAAAAGTCATGATACCTTATGCAAGATCAGGTATAATAGCGGGGGTTATTCTTTCATTGGGACGAGCTCTCGGTGAAACGATGGCAGTGACAATGGTTATCGGGAACTATCACGGAATACCCGAAAATATATTTAGCCCGGGAAATACAATTGCAAGTATAATTGCAAATGAATTTACCGAAGCAACTGGGGAGGTTTATCTTTCAAGTTTAATGTATCTCGGTTTAACACTTTTTCTCATCACAACAATAGTAAACTTGATAGGAAGGTTGATATTAAAAAGATTACAACATTAAACTATGCAAAGTTACACATTTAGAATAGCTAAAAGCAAAATTATTTCAGTTATCTTAACACTTGTAACTTTGGTTTCAACTATACCTTTTCTTCTTGTTCTGTATTTTATCGTTAAAAATGGAATTTCAGTCATAAACTGGGAATTCATAACGCATTTGCCAACGCCTGTTGGTGAGCCAGGCGGGGGAATTTTAAACGCACTTGTTGGCACGGTGATTTTAATTTTTATAGCGCTTATTTTATCTGTCCCATTTGGTGTATTGGTTGGAATTTTTCTTGCGGAAAAGTCAGGGAGTAAAATTTCATTTTTTGTGCGAATGATGTCGGAAATTTTACAAGGTGTTCCGTCAATTGTTGTGGGGATAATTGCTTATCTTTGGGTGGTAAAACCCATGGGGCATTTTTCAGCGCTATCAGGCGGGGTTGCGCTCGGAATTATGATGTTACCCGTGATAATAAAATCAACCGAGGAAATTTTGAAACTTATTCCCGTTGAGATAAAGGAGGCATCGCTTGCACTTGGTGTTCCATATTATAAAACAATTTTAAGGGTGATGCTCCCAGCTGGTTTGAGTGGCATTTTATCGGGCATCTTGGCGGGGATTGCAAGGATTGCTGGGGAAACCGCACCTTTGCTTTTCACCGCGTTTGGAAACCCCTTTTTGAATTTTAACATACTTAAACCTATAAGTGCGATGTCTCTTTTGATTTTTAACTACGCCATAAGCCCATACGAGGATTGGTGGGCAAAAGCTTGGGGTGCTTCTTGCATTTTGGTTTTCTTTGTGTTAACTTTAAATGTGATAACAAGAATAATCTCTAGCAGAAAATGATTGATATAGTTTTAAGAGCAGAAAATTTAACAGCATCTTATGACGATCACATAGTCGTTAAAAATGTAAACTTGTCAATTGTTCGTAACAGCATCACCGCAGTAATGGGTCCATCGGGATGCGGTAAGACCACGCTTATAAGATGTTTTAACAGAATGCATGAACTGTCCCCGAAAGCGAAAGTTGAAGGAAAGGTTTACTTAATTGAAAACCTTAATGGAAGAAGAGAAGAGATTGATATATATTCGGTTGATCCGATGATTGTCAGAAGGAAAATAGGTATGGTTTTTCAAAAGCCGAACCCATTCCCAACAATGAGCATCTATGAGAATGTCATTGCTGGGTA
>JAPYWO010000225.1 GCA_028276305.1 Candidatus Thermokryptus sp. | reverse complement strand
AAGACAAAACAAAGACAGAGTTATAATCGGTCCTGTTGAAATTTTCAACCTTCACCGGATTTTCAGGATCGGTCATCCACTTGTCATCAACAATAAATTTATATTGGTAAAGCCCAGGTTTAATTTTAAATTTCCCACTCCAAAATCCTTTTTCATCTTTCGTCAAGAAATCATTTTTGCTCCAACCGTTAAAATCACCAGCAACTGCAACTTTTTTCGCATCGGGAGCATAGATTGTGAATACGACATAACCATTTTCAAACTTCGGTTGAGCAAAAAGAACAGATGCAAACAAAAAGATGAGTATTTTTTTCATCTTTAAAACGAGGTTATTTTAACAAAATCATTTTTTTGACCTCTCTGAAATTGCCTGCCTTTAACTCATAAAAATAAATCCCACTTGGCAACCCATCAGCGTGAAATTTAACCTTGAATCTTCCTGGGCTCAACTCACCTTGAAAAACCGTCGCAACTTCCCTACCGAGCACATCATAAACGCTAATTTTTACATCACTTCTAATCGGAACTTCAAATTCAATCAATGTCTCGGGGTTAAATGGATTTGGGTAATTTTGATAAAGTTTAAATTTCAAAGGTATTTGACCAACTTCATCGGATGGCACTGAAACTATCGGTGGAACTTGAAGAGTATCTCTCGTCAAAGACACCGTGTAAACCGCTGAACCATACGGCTCAAGCGTAACTTGAACATTTGAAAGCCCAGCACCGCTAATTTGTTGATTGATATTTCTAAACAGGTCATTCAAGTAATAATTTGCGTTGTCATTTACACCACCAGTAAAACTTACAACATCTCTTATGTTAAGCGATACTGTCTTCGTTTGATCTGAAAAATTCAACACAACCAGCCCATTTTGATTTTCAAACCTTTTCACATAAGCGTAAACTTTTGAATCGTTTGAATTTACCATAACATGTTCTCTACTCCTAAATGCTGGGAATTTCGCCCTTAAATGTGCAAGCCGTTGATAATGCACTTGCAAAAGTTCTTTATCAGGGTCATTCCAATTTACTTTAAATCTTCTACCTTCAAATTCACCCATTCCATTCCCAAAGCCAACTTCCTGACCTGCATATACAAGTGGAATCCCGGGAATTGTAAATAAAAGCGTCGCAAGTGGTTTTGTCTTCCTCAGGTCACTTTGGTAAATAAGAGCAATTCGCGTTTCATCTTGATTTTCCATATAACGAAGATATTGAGCGTTTGGTCCAGGATAATAGCCGTAGTTTGTTGAGACATCGTTTATCGCATTCAAACTCATTGAATACAGATTTCTAAATGCGTTCCACATGTTTCTATCATACGCTGCATCAACACCTCCACCTTTATCAGCGTAGATGATCTCTGTTCCTAAGCCAGTTCCAGCAGCTTCAGCCAAAAGCAAAATATCCGGCTTAACTTTTTTAAGCGCTTCCCTTAACGGTTTGCCGAAATTTTGTTCCCCATATCTTTTTTGCGGTCCCCAATAAACATCAAACCTAAAACCATCAACCCCTACATCTTTAACCCACCATTTCAACATATCAATCATGTAGCTTTTCAAATCAATATCAGACCAATCAAGATTCGCAAGTGACCAATCAGCGTATCTTACATAAGCAGAATCAGGTGAATACGACTGCGGTAATTCCTCACCGTGCGGGAATATGGTATGTTGTATGAAACTCCAATATGGTGAATTTTCTTTATACTGTCGTATGCTTTGAACCCAGGGATGACCATCAGCGACATGGTTTACAGTTACATCAAGGATGACTTTTATCCCAAGCGAATGTGCTTTTCTCAAAAATTCCTTGAAGTCATCCATAGTCCCATACTCCGGAGCAATCTTATAAAAATCAATTATCCCGTAACCACCCCCGACAGCGTCAATTCTATACTGGTTCAACATAATAGGCATAAGCCAAATGACATTATATCCCATTGACTTAACATATTCAAGTCGCGATATCGCTGATTTAATTGTTCCATCATCTGTGAATGAATGAAGAAATATCAAATACATCCTTGCATTTTTCACCCAAGCTGGATTATCAGCATAACCTGGAAAGTAAACCGATCCATCTGCATTTATTGTGAAATAATTTCTTGTCGTATCCGCATTACCGGAGGGGTCCCTTGCAATAAGCGTGAAGAAATAATCTCCAGCTGTTTGTGGTTTTGAGATTGCAATAACATTTGAAGTTGAACCATTAACCCCAGTTATCAACTCAGGATTCGTTGAATCAGCATACCAAACGAAATTCAAAACATCGCCATCCGGATCGGTGCTGTTTCTCGCATCAAGATATATTGTGTTTCCCGAAATTGAAAAAGTTATCTTTGCATTAGGACGATGATCAACTATTCTATAAATGTTAACCTTGTTTGAATAACCAACCTTGTTATTTAAATTTGCTTTCGCCTGTATTATGTTGTCTCCCTCAACAAGTGAAACATTCGCTGAAAATTTACCTCCAGATGCTCCGTATGTTCCCTTATTCCCGTTTACGAAAAGCTCAATGTATGTGACTTCTGTCGCAAGTGTTCCATCGGAACGCCTTATCTCGCCGTTTATGGTCACGCTTGTTTTCCTCGTTTTCCTCGGCTGGGTCAAAATTTTAACTACTGGAACACCTGCAACATCAAATCCAAGTTGCTCAGGTCTTATACCAGCATAACCACGCCATTCGTTATCAATCCTTGAATAAATAGGGCTTGAACCAGTGACATAATAACTTAACATTTTCTTTTGAACTGCGTCATCAACAAAAGCAATGTCAAAAACATTCGGATTCCCATTTTCATCGCTTCCACCGTTTGAAGAATTAATTTTAACGACATTTCCCGAAGCATCAACAAGAAAAGAATAAACCGTCACATAAAGTTTTTGAGCGACTGTACCAAGATAACTTGCAACTTCATCAACGGAAAGCGAAAATCTCATCCTGTTTGAGTCAATCGCGGACGGGTTAATCACTACATTTTTCCACTTGGTCAAAGGCGATGCTTTTGTATAAATTGCGTTAAATCTTTGATCGTTCAATCCGGGCGCAAAAATCAAGTATAAACCACGATCGCTGAAATCGGAAATTTCAACACCTGCGCCAAATGGGTCGGCAATGAAATTATCTATGGATGTGTTAATTGAAATTACAAGCCCCGTGTTAACTGTGATATCGCGAATTCCGACATCAAAAAAGATTGTGTCTTTGTTTGAATTCAAAAACATATCAAAGCTCAAAATATCGCAAGAACTGGGCTGGAAACCGTTTGGATAAACATAATCACCATCACCGACATCGTCTTCGGTATTATCAACATAGTGAAAGCCAGAACCCAATGGATAAATTCCAAACGCCGAATAAGTCACTCCAACATTGCCTTCATTATCGCTCGCTTCAAATTTCAACTCATGTCTTCCAACGCTCAATCCAGAAACCTGTGCTGTTACAATTTTAGTTGAAGTATCAAAATTCGCAGTAATCAAATTCCCGTCAAGATAAATTTTAACCGAACTCGGGTTTATACCTTTCTCCCTTGAACTATCAAAAACCTTTGCGATTATGTTGACTGTTTGAGTTGTATCTCCAAAGATTGAACCATTTACAGGACTTAACACTTTGAAATATGGTTTAAGCTGTCTTCTTACATAAGCAACAGAATTTCCATATTGCCCCCTTGTAACTGGATTATCAGGGTCAGCTGTCCAAATTGAATTGTTAAGATAAAACTTATACTCGTACTCCCCCTCGGTTAATTTTAATGTTTTCACCCAGACATTACG
>JAPYWO010000224.1 GCA_028276305.1 Candidatus Thermokryptus sp. | reverse complement strand
CAACTGGATATTCCTCTATATAACCATATCCGCCAAATATCTGTACCCCTTCATCAACAACATAATCAAGGATTTCCGAAGCGTAAACCTTTATAATTGAACATTCAACCGCATATTCCTCAATTCCCTTCAACATCATCTCACTTGCCCCCGGCTTTGACTTATCTATGCCGGAGAGAATCCCATCAATTAAACCAGCCGTCCTATAAACCATGCTCTCGCCAACAAATGTCCTTATAGCCATTTCTCCAATTTTGTGCTTTATCAAACCGAAGTCGGATATCGGTTTCCCAAATTGTTTCCTTTGCTTAGCATATTTAACCGATTCGGTTATTACCGCTTTTGCTCCACCGATGACGCCAGCCCCAAGTTTAAACCTCCCAATGTTAAGTATGTTAAACGCAATCTTATGCCCCTTCCCTATCTCACCAAGGACATTTTCAACTGGGACTTTAACATTATCAAGTATCAATGCCCTCGTTGATGAACCCTTTATTCCCATCTTCTTTTCTTCCTTCCCAAGCGATATACCTTCATATCCTTTTTCAAGGATAAACCCGGTGAATTGTTCGCCATTTATTTTTGCAAAAGTGATATAAACATCAGCTATCCCTGCGTTCGTGATGAAAATTTTACTTCCATTTAAAATGTAGTATTTACCATCTGGACTCAAGGTCGCCGTAGTTCTGATTGATAGCGCATCTGAACCCGCATTCGGTTCAGTCAAAGCGTAAGATGAAATCAATTCACCCGTTGCAAATTTAGGAAGATATTTTCTTTTCTGTTCCTCCGTTCCGAAATAAACTATAGGCAAAGTCCCTATACCGGTATGTGCTCCATGTGTAACTGCGAATGAGCTTGCTCTTCCTAAACCTTCCGCCACAAGCATTGAACTTGTCTTATCAAGTCCAAGCCCCCCATATTCTTCAGGTATATCAACGGCGAGCAAGCCAATTTCCCCGGCTTTTCTCATAAGCGAAAGGGTAACATCCCAATTTTGCTCTTCAATCTCTTCAATCTTTGGCAAAACCTCTTTCTCAACGAAATCATTTGTTGTCTGCGCTATCATCTGATGTTGTTCAGTGAAATCTTCAGGTGTGAAGATGTTCTCAGGTGAATTCTCCTGGATTAGGAAACTTCCCCCTTTAATGTAGGTTTCTGCGACTGTCATGTTCCCACCTCTTATTTTGTTGCGAAGTTTTAAAAGTTCAAGGAAAATTTTTTCCTTCATAAAAAGTTTAATCAATTTTGGTTTTAAATTCAAACATCCATCCCCCAACCCAAATCAGGTTATCTTTATCATCTTCCCCACAGCAAATTCAAAAAACGACGGAAAAAATTTGTTCATAAAAACGGCAAGCTTGCCAGGAAAAGTTAGAACAACTTCCCTTTTTCTCTTCAAAACAGCTTTTAAAATTTCCCTTGCGACCTTCTCCGCCGACATCATCATAAATCTACCCTGCATCCTGTTTGTGCCGTAATAGCTCGCGTTCTCAAAAAATTTCGTATCGGTAGTCCCCGGATGAATAGCGACAAAATGAACCCCAAGCTTTTTATACTCAACCCTCAATGCTTCAGTCAAACCGGTCAAAGCAAATTTCGTCGCAGAATATATTCCCATCCCCGGAATCCCCCTTTTACCAACGACCGAAGAGATATTAACTATTACACCTTCCCCTTGTTCAATCATAATCGGTAAAACTTTATGTATCAGATAAGCGGAACCAAGAAAATTAACACGCACTATCCTTTCAATCTCTTCAAAAGGTGTTTGATGATACCATCCGTAAATACCAAATCCAGCATTGTTTATCAAAACATCAACTCTCCCATATGTGTTAAGTGTTTTTTCAACCAAAGCGTCAAGCGTTTTAAAATCAGAGACATCAGCAGGGATGACGATGACATTCTCATTAAATTTTTTGATCTCCTCTGCAACAGCGTTTAAATTTTCAAAATTTCTCGCCGAGAGAACTAACTTGCTACCAACACTCGCAAACGCAATCGCTGTCTCTTTGCCAATTCCGCTTGATGCCCCAGTTATAACGACAACTTTACCATTTAGCTTTTTCCTCGCCCTATTTAATAACATAAAACTTGCCCTTAACTTTTTTTCGCCGAGTTTAAACCTTCTTCAACATTTTTGAGTTTAAAACTTAAAATTGATTGAACCTTGTTTATATTTAACGAACAATCTTTTGCGCCAGCAAGGTATGTTTTGACCGAATCCATTGGGACAGGGATGATCAAATCGGTTGAATACCCGAAAACATCGGCGAATTTAAGCGCAAACTCATACCTTGAAATTCTCTCCGAACCCCCAAGATTAAAAATCTCATTTTTAACATCCTTTGAAATGAGTTCATCTATAGCCATCACAGCGTCAACCGCATAAATTGGCGTTCTGTATTGATCTACGAAGACCTTAACTTTTCTCCTCGCCCTTAATTCAGTATGCAACCAATCGGAAAATGAATTCGTAAAAACATTACCCCAGCCATACATCAAAGCGAGTCGCAAAATAATATAATTATCATACGATTTTACTATTTCCTCACCTTCAAGTTTAGTTTGAGCGTAATAACTTTTTGGATTTGGTGGTGTCTCTTCAGTGAAGAAACTGCCATCGCCACTATAAACAAGATCGGTTGAAATATACACAAATTTCGCCCCAACCTGCGCGGATGCTTCAACTAAATTTCTCGTTCCCTCAACATTGACGGAATAAGCAAGCTCCCTATCTTGATCGCACATTTGGACATTCGTTATCGCTGCTGTATGGACTACGACATCTGGATGAATCCTTTTAACGCTTTCAAAAACATCTTCGCGATTTCTTATATCAACTTTTTGAAAATTGCATTTTTCAAGATATAGTTTGTGCTGAAAATAAAATGCGTAAATTTCATGCTTGAACCTTAATGCCTTGCAGAAATTCCAACCGAGAAAGCCACTCCCACCGGTTAACAAAATTTTCACTTTCGCAAGCTCCGTAAATTTTTAAATCTTGCCGAGAAAATCAAGAACTATGAAAAGAACCCCACCCAAAAACAGAATCCCGAAGATAGCGGAAACGGCGAAAACTTTAATCCTTTCAATCGTCTCTTCCTTATCTATCTCGTAGTCAGGCATAGTTAAAACAACGATGTCATCTTCAACTTTGACCTGACAGGAAAGCCGAAGGTTTGGTTTAACTTTATGCGCTATCAAAAATTTGCCCCTTAAAACCCACTCTTCTTTGGGCGTTTTAGAATTTACATTTTTATCGCCTTGAATTATCTCAACCCTGCAAGTTCCACATAACCCGTGCCCTTGACAGTTTAAGAATTGGTTTATCCCTTTGTAAACATTTATACCTGCCTTTAAAGCAACTTTCCTTAAATTAGCACCTTTCGGAACTTCTATACTTCTCCCCTCTCGCTCAAATTTTACTATGGGCAATCTTACCTCCTTTTTTGTTTTTAATTATTTTTCCTCAAGTGGTGGTCTGTAATAAATATAAGCGTGCAACATCTCAATTTTCTCCATCTTGTCATCAAGGGAGATATCCATAAGATCGCGGATTGAAACCACTCCAAGCAAGTTATTTTCCTTATCAACAACAGGCAGATGTCTAACGCCTGCCTTTTTCATCTTCGCAAGGCATTCCTCATAAGATTCCTCTTCAAGAGCAAGCATCAACTCCCGCGTCATAACATCGTCAACTTTAACCTCCGCTGGATTCAAACCCTTTGCAACCACCCTTTTCAAGATATCCCTCTCAGAGAAAATTCCAATCAACTTACCATCATCTGATAGCACTGGAACTGCACCGA
>JAPYWO010000223.1 GCA_028276305.1 Candidatus Thermokryptus sp. | reverse complement strand
ATCCACTTGGGTATGGCTCATCCCTTAAAATGTTGACCCTCTCAATAAAATCTGACATCTTCCCAAGGTCACCTTTGAAACAAGATAACAAATCAACCAACAAATCCTCCTTGAATCTTATATCATACCCTCTCTTATCAACCCTCATCCCTTTAAGAGCCAACCTTTCCATCTTTTTAAACTCACCATACGGCAATATCGTAATATACTTCCTGCTCCCCTTCATAAGATGCATTATTTTCTTCTCATCCCAATTTTTCAATTCAATCACCAAAAATTTTTTTCTTAAAATACTCAAGCGTCTTTTTCAAGCCCTCTTTTCTTGGAACCTTCGGCTCCCAACCAAGTATTTCCCTTGCCTTCGTTATGTCAGGTCTTCTAACCTTCGGGTCATCTGGTGGAAGTGGCTTAAACACAACCTTGCTACTGCTCCCAGCAAGTTCTTTTATCTCGTAAGCAAGTTCCAAAATAGTTATCTCATCGGGATTCCCGAGATTTACAGGATAAACATAGTTTGACATCAAGAGCTTAAATATACCATCAACCAAGTCATCAATATAGCAAATGCTTCTTGTTTGTTTCCCATCGCCAAAGACGGTTATATCTTCACCTTTGAGCGCTTGCGTCATAAATGCCGGAATAACCCTTCCATCGTCAATTCGCATCCTTGGTCCGTATGTGTTAAAAATTCTCGCAATTCTTGTGTCAAGTCCGTGATATCTGTGATAAGCCATCGTCATCGCCTCAGCAAATCTCTTCGCCTCGTCATAAACACCGCGAATTCCTATAGGGTTCACATTCCCCCAATAATCCTCACTCTGTGGATGGACGAGCGGGTCACCATAAACCTCGCTTGTTGAAGCAAGGAGAAACCTTGCTCCCTTTGCCTTTGCAAGTCCAAGCGCTTTATGCGTCCCCAAAGCACCGACTTTCAATGTCTGAATGGGATACTTAACATAATCCATCGGGCTTGCTGGCGAAGCAAAGTGAAGTATAAAATCAACTTCTCCAGGGACATACAAAAACTCAGTTACATCATATTTGACGAACTTGAACTTCGGATGACCGAAAAGATGAGCTATATTATCAAGGTTTCCAGTGATCAGATTGTCAAGACAAATCACCTCATCACCTTCAGCTATAAATCTGTCGCAAAGATGTGACCCTATAAAGCCAGCTCCACCTGTTATAACTACCCTCGCCAATTCTTACACCTCTTTTTTATTTTTTCTAAATTTGCTAACTTTAAGTAGACAAAATTGTTCCAAATTTGTCGGTTACCAACGAACAAAATTGGAAAAATGAAACAAGCGGATATAAATAAACTTAAAAGAGTCGCTGAAAGCATTAAACTCACTGACTATTATCTCATATCAAAGGATTTTGTAGATGGAGAAAAAATCATAGTTGCGACAGATCTTTGAGAAACTCTTTAAGTGTTGGCAACTTTGCGTCTTTTTCAGAAAGGATGGGATTATCAATCGGCCATTCAATCCCTACATCAGGGTCGTTCCAAATTATCCCTCTTTCATGTTTAGGGGAGTAAAAATTATCAACTTTATATTCAACCTCGGCAACTTCAGAGAGCACGACAAAACCATGTGCAAATCCCTTCGGGATGTATAAAATCCTTTTGTTTTCCTCGGACAAAATAACGCCATACCATTTTTTGAAAGTTTTTGAATCAGGTCTTATATCAACAGCCACATCAAAAATTTCACCTTTTATACATCTGACAAGTTTTGATTGAGCGAATGGCTCTATTTGAAAGTGAAGCCCCCTCAAGACGCCTTTAATTGACATTGAATGGTTATCCTGAACGAACTTTTCATTTATCCCAAATTTTTCAAAGTCCTTGTAGCTGTATGTTTCCATAAAAAATCCCCTCCTATCCTCAAATACCGCTGGTTCAATCAAGACAAGGTCTGGTATTTGATTTACCCTTGAAAATTTAAAAGGCAAGTTATGGATGAAATTTATTTTCTCCCAATTCCGTAATAGACGAAACCAAGCCCTTTAAGTTTTTCCGGTTTATAGATATTTCTTCCATCAAAGACGACGGGTGTTCGCATAAGGTTTTTCATATAATTGAAGTCCGGCTCTCTGAACTCCTGCCATTCAGTTACAAGGACAAGTGCATCAGCACCTTTAAGTGCTTCGTATTGATTTTTCGCAAATTTAATCCTCTTATCAAAAATTTTCTTCGCATTTGGGATAGCGACCGGGTCGTATGCGACAACACTTGCACCAAGTTTCAACAGCTCGTTTATTATCGTAATTGAAGGGGCTTCGCGCATATCGTCCGTCTTCGGCTTAAAAGACAAACCCCAAATTGCGATCTTTTTATCTTTCAACCTCCCATTGAAATGTTTCTTTATCTTTTCAACAATTAATTTTTTCTGTCTTTCGTTGACATCATAGACAGCTTTAACTATTTTCAAATCAACCCCATTTTTTCCTCCCATCTTTATAAGCGCCTTCAAATCCTTCGGGAAGCAACTCCCTCCCCAACCAACTCCAGGGAATAGAAACTTCGGACCGATTCTGACATCATATCCAATTGCCACTCTTACCTTTTCAACATCCGCACCAAGCTTTTCACAAAGGTTTGCTATTTCATTCATAAAAGATATCTTCATCGCAAGAAATGCGTTTGCTGTATATTTAACCATCTCAGCGCTTCTTGTATCCATGACAAGTATTGGTGCGCCAGTCCTCACAAATGGCTCGTAAAGCTCGCGCATTATCCTCTCGCTTTCGCCATTGTTTACCCCTATTACAACCCTATCGGGGAACATGAAATCCTGAACTGCGTTCCCTTCTTTCAAAAACTCCGGGTTTGACGCAACATCAATAAATGCACCCTCAGGTATCCTCCCGAGAATTGAAAAAACCACCTCTTTTATCCTGTCTGCAGTTCCAACGGGAACCGTTGACTTACTGACTATTAATTTGCGAAGTTGTGGGTTTGATTTAATTTCCCTTTTCAAAATTCTGGCTATATTCTTGACAACATTAAAAACGATTGACAAGTCGGCATCTCCATCCTTGCTCGGTGGGGTTGGAAGGCAAAGAAAAATCAACTCTGACTTTTTAACCGCTTCTTCAAGCTCCGTTGTAAATGAAAGACGACCGACTGCCAAATTTTTCCTGACTATTTCATCAAGCCCTGGTTCGTAAATTGGCAAAATCCCCTTTTTCAACTTTGAAATTTTAGCGCTGTCAACATCCATACAAATCACATCGTTTCCAGTGTCGGCAAAACAAGCCCCAGTCACAAGTCCAACATAACCAGTGCCTATGACGGAAATCTTCATTTAACCTGTTATTTTATTTTTAAAACTCATAAGAGAAGTAAATTTTTATCCCCTTTTCCTCAGCGTATTTCCTGACAATTGGAGATGTTTGATAAGTGACGAGAATTTTGATCTGTTCCTTCTGGATGTATCTCTTTATCGCATTAACCTTCTTTATGAATTCATCAACATCGCCCTTCTTCAATTGCGACCTTGCCTCACCAACGATGATATATTCCTCTCCATTTATCCTTCCAGTCCCCCAGATGTTAACTTCAATATATTTCCCCGGGGCAATTTCAATATAATCCCTTTTCAATCTGCCAACCACTTCAACACCTGCATCCCTTTTCAAAAGTTCGGGTAGTGCTTTTATAGCTTCATCTTCCAGTCGGTATTCAAACGCATGAGCAATGCCTTTAATTTCCTTTTTCAATGATTCAAATATTTTTGTAAGTTTTTCTATCCCTTTTTCATTCCTCCTTTGCGTCTCGGTAAAACGCTCTTTCGCTTCCCAAAC
>JAPYWO010000221.1 GCA_028276305.1 Candidatus Thermokryptus sp. | reverse complement strand
GTTGTAACGAAAGCGATGGGCAAACTCAAAAAGGGCGATATTTTGGGCATAAGAGGTCCATTTGGAAATGGTTGGGGTGTAGAAAAATTTGTTGGTAAAGATATAGTCATAGTTGCAGGTGGAATAGGGCTCGCTCCATTAAGACCGGCTATCTATCAAATTCTATCTAACAGGGGGAGTTACAACAGGGTCGTTCTTTTATATGGGGCGCGAACGCCTGAGGATATTCTTTACAAGCGTGAAATTGAAAAATGGAAATCAAGATTTGACCTTGAGGTTTATGTCACTGTTGATAGAGGAACAAGCGGTTGGAAAGGGAATGTTGGTGTTGTGACAAGTTTAATAGCGCGAGCGCCTTTTGATTCGGAAAATGCAGTTGCGTTTGTTTGTGGACCAGAAATCATGATGCGCTACACGGCGCTTGAACTTAAAAAGAGAGGCGTTTCAGATGATAACATATTCGTTTCAATGGAAAGAAATATGAAATGTGGTGTGGGTTTGTGTGGTCATTGTCAGTTTGGTCCTTTGTTTATATGTAAAGATGGACCTGTTTTCAGTTATTCACAAGTAAGGGATTTAATATCCAAGCGGGAGATTTAAAATGGAACGAAAGAAACCAAAACTTGCTGTTTGGAAGTTCGCCTCTTGCGATGGTTGTCAATTAAGTTTGCTTGATTGTGAAGATGAACTTCTTGATGTTGTTGGAGCTGTTGAGATAGCCTATTTCCTTGAGGCATCAAGGGCGGTGGTTTCGGGTCCGTATGATATTTCCCTTGTTGAGGGCTCAATTACAACGCCACACGATGCTGAAAGAATTCATAAAATTAGAAAGGTCTCAAAGTATTTGATAACTATTGGTGCTTGTGCAACAGCTGGGGGAATACAAGCTTTAAGAAACTTCAAGGATGTGAAAGAGTTCATATCAATTGTTTATGCTAATCCATCTTATATTGAAACATTGAGCAAGTCAACGCCTATATCTGACCATGTTTTCGTTGATTTTGAATTGCGCGGTTGCCCGATAAACAAGTATCAACTTATTGAGGTTATAAGTGCATTTCTTAACGGGCGGAAACCAAACATCCCAACTTATAGCGTTTGTATGGAATGCAAGCGGAAAGGAAATGTTTGTGTGATGGTTTCAAAGGGAAGCCCTTGCCTTGGTCCAGTTGTCCAAGCGGGTTGCGGAGCAATTTGCCCATCCTACAACAGAGGATGTTACGGATGTTTTGGACCCAAAGAGACGCCGAATGTCTTTTCTCTGGCTGATTATTTTGCAAAGATGGGCTTGAAATCATCTGAAATAGTTAGAGTCTTAAGAAATTTCAACGCTTATTCAGAACCTTTCAGAAAAGGGAGCGAGGCATATGAAAGATAAGTTGATAAAAGTTGATTATCTTGCCCGAGTTGAAGGAGAGGGCGCTCTTTATATCAAAGTTAAAAACGGTTATGTGGTTGATGTAAAGTTGAGAATTTTTGAACCGCCTAGGTTTTTTGAAGCGTTTCTGCGAGGGAGAAGTTTTATGGAGGTTCCTGATATAACCGCGAGGATTTGCGGAATTTGTCCCATTGCATATCAAATGAGCTCTGTCCACGCAATTGAGAGCATTTTCGGCGTGAAAGTATCTGGTCCGATACGTGAGTTGAGAAGGTTGATTTATTGTGGGGAATGGATTGAAAGCCACGCGCTACATGTTTTTATGCTTCATGCACCTGATTTCCTCGGTTATGAAGATGTCATACAAATGGCTAAAGATTACCCCGATCTTGTCAAGAAAGCACTACGACTTAAAAAAATTGGGAATGAAATTGTAAAATTAATTGGGGGTCGTGAGGTTCACCCGGTAAATGTCAGAGTTGGTGGTTTTTATAAAACGCCGAGAAAAAGCGAGCTTAAAAAACTTGAAGACGATCTCAAATGGGCTCGTGACTTTTCAATTGAAGCTGTAAGATGGATTGCTTCGCTTGAATTTCCTGATTTTGAACAAGATTATGAATTTGTGGCTTTAAGTCATCCGAATGAATATCCGTTTAATGAGGGTAGAATTGTCTCAAGCAAGGGGCTTGATGTTTCGGTGAATGAATATGACAATCATTTTGTTGAGGAACATGTCGCTCACTCAAACGCTTTACACTCAAGGATAGTTCAAGGTGGAGCTTACTTTGTCGGACCACTTGCGAGGTTTAATTTGAACTTTGATAAATTATCTGCCCTTTCCAAGGAGGTATCGCTTGAAATTGACTTCAAACCTATTTGTAGAAATCCGTTCAAAAGCATAATAGCAAGGGGTATTGAGATACTCTATGCGTGTGATGAAGCGCTGAGGATAATCTCGGAGTATGAGGAACCGGATTCCCCATATGTTGACTTTATCGTAAAATCAGGCATAGGTTATGGATGTACGGAAGCGCCTCGCGGTATACTTTACCATCGGTATAAGCTTGATGAAAAAGGTATAGTGCTTGATGCTAAGATAGTTCCACCGACATCTCAAAACTTGAAGATGATGGAAAGCGACCTTTGGAAGTTTGCCTCCGTTTACTTGAACCTCCCAGATGATGAATTGACTTGGAAGTGTGAGCAAGCAGTTAGAAATTATGACCCGTGTATATCTTGCGCAACACACTTCTTGAAGGTTCATATTGAAAGGGAATGAAAGGAAATTTTTGATTGTTGGCGTTGGGAATTTGTATCGTGGTGACGATTCGGTTGGAATTTTAATAGCGAGATATTTGAGAAGATGCTTTAAAGAGAGCGTCAAAATAGTTGACATTGATATTTCTTTTGATGAGTTGATTGATATTTGGGATGATTTTGAACTCGTTATTTTAATTGATGCGGTTCGTTCGGGAAGGGGCGTTGGGAAGATATATAGGTTTGAGGATATCTCTGAATTGCTGAAAAGCGGTTTGAAGCTAATTTCAAGTCATCATGTTGGAGTTGTTGAGTATATTGAGCTTGCCAAGATGCTTGGGAAGTTACCAAAGAGGTTGATCGTTTATGGGATATCGGGTGAAAATTTTGATGTAGGTGGATTTATTTCCCCCGCTGTTAAAGATGCCTGCCGGAGGTTAATTCCTAAAATCTTTGCCGAAGTCAAGGCGTGAAAATTTTTATTTTAGGGGATAAAAGTGTAAATTTTTTGCAAAAAAGAGGTTTTCGCGTGGATAGAAATTTGATTGAAATATACGAGAAGGTTAAAAACGGCGAGAGGTTGACATTTGAAGATGGTCTCAAGCTTTTTAACTCAGATGATTTGATTACGATTGGTATGATGGCTGATATGGTGAGGTGGCGCCTACATCCTGAACCTGTTGTAACATATATAATTGACAGGAATATAAACTACACAAACATTTGCACAACCGAGTGCACATTTTGTGCTTTTTATGCAAAGGTCGGTGATACTGTTAAGGGATATACGCTTGATTATGATACGATCGCGAAGAAGATAGAGGAAACGATTCAAATTGGCGGAACGAGGATTTTGTTGCAGGGAGGACTGAACCCCGAGCTTGGGATAGAGTTTTACGAGGAGTTGTTCAGATGGATAAAAGCGAACTACCCTCAGATATGGCTTCACGCTTTGTCGCCGGAGGAAATATTACACATCGCAAGCGTTTCAAGAATGAAAGTTCGGGATGTTTTAAAAAGATTGATTGAAGCTGGTTTGCAATCAATTCCAGGAGGTGGAGCGGAAATCCTGGTTGACAGGGTCAGGGAGAAGATTTCTCCCAAGAAATGCACTGCTGATGAATGGCTTGGTGTTATGTATGAAGCGCATCAGCTTGGGTTAAAGACGACAGCGACGATGATGTT
>JAPYWO010000222.1 GCA_028276305.1 Candidatus Thermokryptus sp. | reverse complement strand
AGCAAATGCCAACGATAAAGCAATAATGAAACTTGCGAAGATAAAAATTGCCTTTTTCATTTTTAGCCCTCCAATTTTTGTTTAACTTATGTCCTTCTTTGAGAAAATTTTAATTGATGAAATAATTGTTAGAACGAACCAAAGCATGAGGTCAGCAATTAAAATAACTGATGTGAGCAGTTTTCCGCCAAGGAACTTGACAAAAGCAGCCCCTGCTGGACCGAAAATCTCCGGCGAGTTAAGCGTTATCAAACTCAACACACGAACTATATCAACGGGATTTCCAAGCAATGAAATCATGGCGAAGGTTGCTGCTGTTTTCCCCTTTAAAAGGCTTATTGCACCGATTATAACGAGGTCGTAAAATATCAAAAACAAAAACCAAACGAAAACAGAGATGCCGAACGCCTTCCCCCTTTGTTTTGATATCGCGATTATTAGCGATGAAATCGCAATGAAAACGAACCCGAGCAAATTTGACAGCAGGACAAAAACCATATACCTAAACACGCCATCAGAACCAACCCTCATCAAAATTATAAACCCACTTATCCCGAAACCAAGCGCCGTTGAGCTGAAAAATAAAATTAAAAGACCCAACAACTTACCAATGTAAATCTCCCAGCGATTCAACGGTTGAGAGAAGATCAACTCGTTCATTCTACTTTCGCCCGTAAAACTTATCACACCCATGACAAGGGAAACGAGCGGGATGATGTAAAGTACGAGATTCATCAAACTTAAAGTCGTCCTTGAAAAGTCCTGCATGCTCCCGGAATAACCGCTTGCGCTCAATCCAAAATAAGAAATACCAAGGACAAGCACTGTAAATATCACCGCAAAAAGATGAGTCCACTTGTTCCTCACTCCAACGATTACTTCTGCTTCAGCGATTGTGTAAATTGAATTCATCTTTCATTTCAAAATTTTTGTTTCAAGCTGTTCATAAGGAAATTCTTCGCCCCCATATTCCTTCATAAACTTATCAAGTGTCCCTCGCGTTTTGAAAGTGACGATAAAATAATTCATCGGCGTTTGAATTTTCTCCGACCTGACGAAATAAGCTTCTTGAATCTTAACCCACTCTTTGGTGTAAAAATCACGAACGAACATAACTGAACCTTTGGGGAGGTCTCGCGTCTTGCTAAATTCAATCATACAGCCGATGTCATCAAACTTATAAACCTCACCATCCGGGGTGACTATCTCCGTTGCAAACTGAAGTTGAGATATAGCCATCTTGCACAGGTAGCAAATATCATACGGTTCAATTTCTTCCGGCTTTATTTCCTTTGAGCAGGAAAGTAAAGATAAAATCAAAAAGAGAAATAAAAGTGCTTTAACTTTTCTCGCCATGATGTTCTTCCATTAATTTCTGATATATGACCTCAAACGATTGACTTGATGTCTGGAAGTTTTCAATTTTCGCACCACATTCCTTTATTTTGAAAATTATATCAAGCATTCTCTTTGAATCCGCCTTTATAATCATACTCGTCCCATTTCTCTTCACATCAAGAGCGCCAGAGTCAAAAGCGATATCAACAAACTTGTCATCCATATTGCTTATCACAAGATAAACCTTTGACTCAAACTTTAATTTTCTCTTCAACTCCGATGCCCCTTCAAATGTTATCAACTTACCGTTCACCAAAATACCGACTTTATCAGCAAGCTCATCAACCTCGTTCAATAGATGTGTCGTGAAAAGTATCGTCTTCCCCTCGCTTTTCAAATCTGACAAAAGCGCTTTAAATCGCATTACTCCTTCGGGGTCTAAACTTAAAGTTGGCTCGTCAAGCACAAGCAAAGGAACATCGGGCATAATCGCAATTGCAATGCCGAGGCGTTGGACATTCCCACCCGATAACTCGCTCGCATATTTGTTAAGTATATCGCTCAATTTCAGCATCTCAATCACATACTCAACCCTTTGAACTGGCAAATTTCTTATCTTCCTGAAAAATTCAATTATCTCAATGACCTTCAAATTTTCATACATGCTTATCCTTTGAGGCAGAAAACTCATAAAATTCCTCGCATTTTTCGGCTCCTTTAACGCATTTATCCCATTGACATAAATTTCGCCTTCATCTGGCAAAACAAGTCCAACGATAGCTCTTAATGTCGTCGTCTTACCGCTTCCATTCGGACCAAGCAAAGCGACTACTTCGTTCTTTTTCACCTCAAAAGAAATCCCATCAACTGCGATGACATCGCCAAATTTTTTTCTAAGGTTTTTGACAACAAGCATATCTCTTCCTCAATGTTCTTGATTTAAACGAGACGATGAAAATAGGGATAAACGAACATAAAAAGATGAAAACAACAAAACCAAAAGCAGAACGCTTAACTTCAACTCTCTCGTTATTTCCCCTCTTCACAAGATAACTTAAATTTGGTATCTCAACTTTTTCCATCAAAGGGTGTTCATCGTAAATTTTAAATGTTTTTATCAAAGGCATCGCTTTTTCTGCAATTTCAATCGCTTTTGCAGATGGACTTGAAAGATAAAGCTGGACGATTGGATATTTCCCTTGAATGCTTTCAAAAACATTGGTCAACTCAAACCTAACATCGCCAACGCCATCATCATTAAGGTCATATCCCATATAACCATCCCAGTAATTTCCTCGCCCGTTGTAGCTAAACGATGTCGTCTTCGGATTACCGATGGTTCTGATCAAGGAGAGATTACCGATGAAATTATTCTCATAAATCTTATCAAAATTTGCGCTTGCAAAAAGAGCTATCGCAAGGTCGTTGTTCTGAACCAGATTTCGCCTGATGATGTTATAGTTTGTGCTTTCAAAATGAAGACCGATTGAATTGTCAATTATATAATTTTCCTCAGCGACGCAATAATCGCACGATTGAAGTAAAAGCCCATAAGAGCTAAACCCTCTATTTCTTGCGAATATATTCCGCCTGAAATAAATATGCCTTGAATACATCACCGCACCTCCAACGACATCGTCAATGAAAACATTTTCCTCAAAACGATTTGAATCCGAAAACATGTAATGAATTCCATATCTTAAATCCGTCGCATAATTTCTCTGGATTAAATTATTTGACGACTCTTGGATATACATCCCGTCTCTCACTTTCGTTATGAAGTTCCCCTCAATTAAATTGAAATGCGAGTTCCAGATGTGAAGTCCGCTACCTCTTTCCCCAATCCCAAGGTAAGCCCTTCCGATTATGGTGTTATGCCTCACGATGTTATTGTTTGAAGCGAAGAAATAAACACCGAATAAAATATCCTCAAGCAAATTATCCTCAATCAGATTATATGACGATTTAAGCAAAATCCCTGAATCTTCTTTCTGGAGCAAATTTCCGCCACCGGTAATTTTGAACCCTCTTATAACACAGGAATCAGCAAGGACGGTGAGGGTGCTTCCCCAATTTTCACCTTTTATATGTGGTCTTCCAACACCGATCAAAACAAGCGGTTTATTCAGGAAGATGTTCCCATAATACTCGCCCGGGTAAACATAAATGGTATCATATGGCTTTGCCTTTTCTATTGCTTCTTTTATCGTTTTAAACTCATATTTTGAGCCAACTTTCAAAACACCCGAAATAGAAAAATTGGCAACGGAAACCAAAAGCAAAACTATGTAAGATAAACCTTTTAACATATTTTCAACTTTTCGCTTCTTTACCGGAAAAAATCAAAGCAAGAGTAAGAAAGATTATAGCCAAAAGAATCCCTGCTGAACCGAGATCGGGATAGCTATAAACCGTAAATTGAGCGATGAGCTTCTTCCCAAAAAGTGGCGGAGTAAACGGTTGAACTTTTATCGGAGCATCG
>JAPYWO010000220.1 GCA_028276305.1 Candidatus Thermokryptus sp. | reverse complement strand
TTGAAGAAGACGCTAAAATAGCTGCTCGCGTCCTTGGGATTGCCTTGACTAAAAGGGCAAATGGCGCAGCTGCTGATGTTCCACTTGCTGGTTTCCCACACCATGCGCTTGATACATATTTACACAAGCTTGTAAGGGCGGGATATAAAGTTGCAATTTGTGAGCAACTTGAGGACCCTAAACTTGCAAAAGGGATTGTCAAAAGAGATGTCGTTGAAGTTATAACCCCAGGTGTTGCCCTTACCGATAAGCTTCTTGACAATCGTTCAAATAATTTCGTTTGCGCAATTTATTTTAAAGATGAGAAAGTTGGGTTCGCTTTCGCAGATGTTTCAACCGGGGAATTTTATGCAAGTGAGGTCTCGGTAAATGAATTTCGCAATTTACTTGACACTATATCACCAAGCGAGATTTTGTTCTGCAAAACTCAAAAAGATAAAGTTGAACAAGCTATCGGAGACATTCAAATTAAACCAGCGCTTACCAAACTTGAGGATTGGGTTTTTAAATATGACTATGCTTTTGAGACATTAACTAATCATTTTCAGACGCAATCGTTAAAGGGTTTCGGGATAGATGATATTGAACTCGGTGTTATATGTGCCGGTGCAGTCATGCATTATCTTCAAGAGACACAAAAGACAAAGTTGATTCACATAAAGAAGATTTCTCGTTATGACACTGGCGATTATATGTTGCTTGATTCGGCGACGAAAAGAAATCTTGAAATTGCAATTTCATATCTTGGAGAAACGACATATGGAACGCTTTTCTCCGTCATAGATAAGACGCAAACGCCTATGGGGGCACGGCTTTTGAAGAAGTGGGTTTTGAGACCTTTGAAAAAGATTGAACCGATAAGAAAACGGCTTGAAGCGGTAAAAGAACTTTATGAAAATTCAAACTTAAGGAAAAATCTATTTGAAATCCTTGGCGAAATTGGAGATGTTGAGAGGTTAATTTCAAGAATTGCGATAAGGTCGCATATCCCAGGGACGACGGGAAGGGCTAATCCAAAGGATTTGATAAATTTAAAGGAGTCGTTGAAGAAGATACCGAAGATAAAATCGCTTCTTTCAAATACAAGCTCTGATACGCTTCAAAAAATTCACAAGCTTTTAAATCCTCTGCAAGAAGTTGTTGATTTGATTGAAAACGCAATTGTTGATGACCCACCGTCAACTGTTTCCGATGGTGGTGTGATAAGGGATGGATATAATGCTGAGTTGGATGAGTTAAGATTTATAGCCAGGTCAAGTAAGGAGTTCATCGCTAATCTTCAACAGAAGGAAAGGGAAAGGACGGGGATACCGAGTTTAAAGATTGATTATAATTCTGTTTTTGGTTATTACATTGAGGTTACGAAGGCACATCTTGATAAGATCCCAGAGGATTACATCCGAAAACAAACGCTTGTAAATGCAGAGAGATTTATAACGCCTGAATTGAAAGAATACGAGGAGAAGATTTTCACCGCCGAGGAGAAAATTTCCGCATTGGAGGCGGAACTTTTCAATCAAATAAGGGAGAAGGTATCCGGGTATACGGAGGAAATTCAGAAGAACGCACAATTGATAGCGATGCTGGATTGTTTCGTTTCACTTGCTGAGGTTGCAGTTGAAAATAATTATACTTGTCCAATAGTTGATGAAAGCGATGTAATTGAGATTAAGGGTGGGCGTCATCCCGTTGTTGAAAAAATTTTGCCCGTTGGAGAAAAATTTGTCCCAAACGATGTCCTCCTTGATAACGGGGAGAATCAGATTTTGATAATCACCGGTCCGAACATGTCTGGCAAAAGTGTTTTTTTGAGGCAGGTTGGCTTGATAGTTTTGCTCGCTCAAATTGGGAGTTTCGTCCCAGCAGATTATGCAAGGGTTGGGATTGTAGATAGGATTTTCACAAGGGTTGGGGCTTCTGATAACATTGCAGGTGGGGAAAGCACATTTTTGGTTGAGATGCATGAGATGGCGAATATACTTAACAATGCTACGCCGAGAAGTTTAATTCTTCTTGATGAAGTGGGGCGAGGGACGAGCACATTTGATGGAATATCAATAGCTTGGGCTATAACTGAATATATCCACGAGAACATCAAAGCGAAGACGATCTTCGCAACGCATTATCATGAGTTGAACGAGCTTGCGGAGCTTTTCCCAAGGATAAAGAACTTTAAAGCTGATGTCAAAGAACTTGGTGATAAGATAATTTTCCTCCACAAGATAGTCCCTGGTTATGCAGATCATAGCTACGGGATTGAAGTTGCAAAGATGGCTGGTCTTCCCGAGGAGGTAACCGAGAGGGCAAAGGAGATTTTGATCAACCTTGAACAGAAGGAATTAACACCGCAGGGAAAGGGGAAGAGAAAAATTTCAAAGGAAATTTTAAAGGAGAAATTTCAGATAAGTTTATTTGAAATGAGCGATAGCAAGTTGAGGGAGGAAATTTTAAACCTTGACATTGATAACATGACCCCTGTTCAGGCATTGATGAAGTTAAACGAGTTGAAGGGGAAGATAAAGAGGGGAGAGATATAAGTTTGGCTTGTTTCTATATTTGATATTCTGTTTCACATATTAAGACAGCGAAAATTTTAACTATTGACAATGCACCTGCCTTTTTTTATCTTGCGTTAGAACAAAATTGGTGAGTTTTATGCGCGGAACTCCAATTAACAGCTCGATTGAGAAAGCATTTAAAATCCTTTCGGTTTTCGCACAAAATGGAAAAGTTGAATTGGGGGTTGGGGAGATAAGCAGGATTTTGAAAATGCACAAAAGCACAGTCCATAGATTCCTTCACTCAATGGAGAAAATCGGGGTTGTTGAAAAAAACGACGAGACGGGGAAATATAAGCTCGGTTTGAAGCTGTACGAACTTGGCAACAGTATTTCTTTGAAGAAGATGATGGTTGATAGAGCGAGAATCTATCTTGAGGACCTTCATTGGTATTTGAACGAGACGGTTCATTTTGCGACGCTTAAAAACGGAGAGGTCGTCTATCTTGACAAAATAATAGCGGACAGAACTTTTGTGATAATCTCCGAGGTCGGCAAGAGGTTACCGGCTCATTGCACAGGGTTAGGAAAGGCTATGCTTGCTTTTTTACCAAAGGAGGATGTTGAGAGGATTATCCGTGAGAAGGGCTTGAAGAAATTTACAAAGAACACGATAACAAGCAAGAAAAAACTTTTTGAGGAACTCAAAATTATCAGAGAGCGCGGTTATGCAATTGATAACGAAGAGATTGAAGATGGGCTAAGATGTATTGCTGCGCCGATTTTCAATGCTGAAGGAAATGTGATAGCTGCTGTTAGCATTTCTGGACCTTCAAGTAGGATAAATGAGACGACATATGATGAGTATTCAAAGTATGTAGTGAAGACGGCGAAATTAATTTCTGGGGAATTAAAAAACATAGATTGGAGGTTTCTCTAATGGCTGAGGCAATTGTAGAAAGGGGCGGTGTTATAAACAAGGTGATTGAATTGAAAAATTTCATAGGTGGGAAGTTTGTTGATTCAGTCAGCGGGAAAAAATTTGAAAGTAGGTATCCCGCTACAAATGAGATAATAGCTACTGTCCCAGAAAGCGGGCGTGAAGATGTTGAAATGGCTGTTGAGTCCGCAGTGAAAGCTTTTAAAGTTTGGAGCAAGATGCCTGTAAAGGAAAGGAGCAAGTATTTAATGAGGATTTCGGAACTTATTATGGAGAAACTTGATGAGCTTGCATACCTTGAGTCAATAGATGTTGGTAAGCCGATTCGCCTTGCTCGCGGTATGGAGATACCGAGGGCATCGTATAATTTTTCTTTCTTTGCTGAGTTTG
>JAPYWO010000219.1 GCA_028276305.1 Candidatus Thermokryptus sp. | reverse complement strand
GAAAACTCGGTCATCAAAGCTACTGGACTGGGAAGGGTTGTGCTTATGGTGTATTCAACGCGATTGTAAAAGCATTAGCTGAAAAAATCGGGGAACCTTTTTCATCTTTCCCAACCGATATGTTGACTTTCGGACATGGTGGGGTTGTTGGATGGGGTGGCACTTGCGGGGCATTGATTGGAGCAGCAGCTGCAATTCAATTGGTGTGCGATAAGGCAACCGCAGATAAGTTAATCCACGAATTACAAGGTTGGTATACCCAAACTTTGTTCCCATCGGACATAAGCAATCAATATGCCCAAAGTGGACAATTTTTCGTTCACAATTATGATAACCCATTACCTCAATCAAGTTGTGGTTCTGTGCTCTGTCATATTTCTGTGACTAAGTGGTGCGACGCTTCCGGCTATAAATCAAGTTCAACCGAAAGAAAGGAAAGATGCGGACGATTAACCGGAGATGTTGCAGCCTACGCTGTAAAACTTTTGAATGATTGGTTCTCCGGTCAGTTCCAGTCACAATATATAGAACCTGGAACAATCACTGGTTGTATGAGTTGTCACGGGACAGCTTACAAGGACGATGTGAAAGCAAAAATGGAATGCACACAATGTCATAAACCCAACTGGGCTCACCCTCAAACCAAAGTTGAACAATTATCAGAGGTTGCTTTTATGTTCCGTCTCGGGCAAGCTTATCCAAATCCATTTAACCCGACGACAAACATTGAGTTTTCAATACCAAAATCGTGCGATGTTCGGCTTGAAATTTACGATCTAAGCGGGAAGATAGTTAGACGCTTGATTGATGGCGTACGATATGAGCCCGGTGTTTACAAAGTAACCTGGGATGGAACGGATGACCATGGGAACCGCGTAGCAAGTGGAGTTTACATTTACAGGATGACGGCGGGAAGCTACACATCAGCCAAGAAAGTTGTCTTTGCTAAGTGATGAAAATTTCGCATAAAAATAATTTAGCCCCGACATTTGTCGGGGCTTTTTAATTCCAAAATTTGTTGAATTTATCATATTGCAAAAGTTTGATTAACTGGTTTCAAATTTTTCTTTTAACATCCCTATAAATCTATCGGCTCTCGCTTGAATAAATCCATCTAAATTATCTTGTTTCAAATATTCAAGTGCCTTGAAATCAATAAAATGTGTCTCCAGCGTTTTCATTAGATTACTTATATCATTTCCATGTGACTTTAAGCATTCATATAAAAATTCCGATGGCGCTTTGTCTTTCTTTTTTTGATTCGTACTTTTATCTAAAATTGTCAAATTAAAAATGTTATCAGCTGATTTACCAAATTTAGAGGATGGGAATATATGATCTATCTGACATTCAGTTAAAGTTATTGGCTGTCCCGTTAATAAATCTAAAGGATTATTTAAAATCAACTGATTAAAAAATCCTTTTGCAAGACCAGATGTTTGAGATGCTTTCAGCATTTCATTCTTTACATACTCAAGATTTTCAACAAATTCAGATATAAAATTTAGCTTAATATTAGGATTGTTGAAATACTCACGCATATATCTTACATCAGCAAATGATTTTGAGTCTACGGCATGGGTATATGTTTGCAAAAATACATTATACCAATACCATAAATCAACTATACTATAGAGCCTTGCTTGACCGCCCCTTTTCTCAATCTCGTACAATAAAACAGCCAATGGTATAATTATAGATGTATAAGGAATTAGGTCTCTTTCTCTCTTTCCAATTTTTACTTTAGCTGCCCCATAATAATTTCTTACTCTATTTAAAGCTTCATCAAGATAACGAACCGCGATATCCCATAACTTGTTGAACTGCGCACAAACTTGCGCCGGGTTACTTTGGGTATCTACTATTTTTAAAAGATTTTGTGATTTCGGTTCCATATTCTTTATTATTGCCATCACTTTGAGTATCGCTATCTCATCAAGGACTTCTAAAAAAGATTTATTTTTTACCTCAGCTTTCAGTTGATTCAAATTTATTCCAATGGGATAATAACGTGCTATCGCTAATTCAAATATATTTAATGGGGTTCCTGCTCTATTAATTCTTTCAAAAGTGTTTACTATATCTTCGTCTGAGGTTTCGGGTGGTAGCGTAATTACTGGAACAGTGTAACCTTGGATTTTGTCAAATATCTCTCTCAGTTTTTCAACATACGCATTTTTTAAATTTGGATTGTTTTTTATGTATTTTTCAAATGTTTCTTTACTACTAAATATTTTCATCGTTGGCAAATCCATAATATCTACACCATACTGAGTTTTATAAAACTTAATCAAATGTTCTATAAGTTCTTTCCTAATTTTGAGCCTTCTTGCTATATATTTTGGGTCTACAAGACCAAGGATTTCCAAATTATCAGCACGCAAATAAAATTTGTAAACTAGATCGGTGTCATCAGAAAGAGGGACATCCGGCTCATAGAAGGCATAATATAGAGATGTTATTCTTTGTTGCCCATCAAGTATGTATTTTATCGTTGTGCAACCTCGTCGATCAATCTGATCTTCACGAACACCATGAATTAGTCTTGGTGCAAAACGCAAATTATCTAATGGGCTTTCTAACATTAATATTGAACCAATAAAATACCCATTGACTATGGAATTTAACAACTCTTCAATCTGCTTTAAACTCCAAATAAAATCTCTTTGAAAATCTGGAATAACTATTAAACCCTTTTCAACTTCAGAAAGCAATTCAAAGAGATTGACTTGTTTTGTCTGAATCATGGCGATAACCCTAATTTTATAGTTAGTTTTAATAAACGCAAACTTTTTTACTCATCTCACAAACGCCTTTTAATATACAAGCAACCCAAGTTTTAAACCAAGTATAGAAAAATAATCAAAAATACTTTAATTCTTGAAAATTTAAACCTTTTTGATTATATTTTTAACGACACTGCCCCGTGGTGTAACTGGCAACACGCCTGACTCTGGATCAGGTAATCGAGGTTCGAATCCTCGCGGGGCAGCTTCTTCATTCTACCCATGTTAGCCATCCGTATTTATCATTACCGTTTTCAACGATGTCAAAGAAAACCCCTTGAATCGCTTTTGTCACCTCACCCGGCTTTCCACATCCGATTTTAATTCTATCAACGCTCACAACAGGGGTTATTTCGGTTGCCGTGCCCGTCATAAAAATTTCATCAGCGATGTAAAGCATTTCCCTGGGTATTAATGCCTCTTTAACTTCAAAACCAAGGTCCTTCGCTATCTGAATCACAGAAAGACGGGTTATTCCAGGCAATATCCCAGTAGAAATGAAAGGAGTGTAAATTATTCCATCTTTAACTATGAAGACATTTTCACCACTTCCCTCACTTACAAACCCGTGATAATCAAGCGCAATCCCTTCTGCATAACCATCAATAACTGCTTCCATTCTTATAAGCTGAGAATTCATATAATTAGCCCCAACTTTCGCCATCATCGGCAGTGTATCAGGTGCAGGTCTACGCCAGCTTGAAACCCTAACATCAACTCCGTTTTTTATCGCCTCTTCACCAAGATATTTACCCCACTCCCACACAGCAATGACGACATCAATTGGGCAATTCAAAGGATTAACACCAAGCTCATAATAACCGCGAAAAACGATCGGACGAATGTAACATGCTTTTAGCTTGTTAATTTTGATCGTTTCAATGACCGCCTTTTCAAGTTCTTCAAGAGTGTAGGGGATTTCAGCTCTGTAAATTTTCACCGAGTCATAAAGTCGCCTCAGATGTTCCCTGAGGCGGAAAACAGCAGAACCTTTCTTCGTGTTATAACATCTTATCCCCTCAAACCAACTTGTTCCATAATGAATGACATGGGACAG
>JAPYWO010000218.1 GCA_028276305.1 Candidatus Thermokryptus sp. | reverse complement strand
TTTTGGCGTTAAAATCGCTTGTGGTTGGGTTGGAGCAAGAGAAAATAAAGAAAGCGAAGGCAAAGAGTGAGAGGAGTTTTAAAGCGTTCATTTTTGGGCTCCGTTTTTGTTTGGAAAATGTAATCTAAAGCAATTATAAAAAATTTATTTTTAAATGTCAATAAGTTAAAGTTTGATGATTAGGTCTATTTCTGCGAATGTGCCACATTTTGAGCAAGGGAGAGAGTATTTACCGCCTACTTTTAGTTCAGCAATTCCTTTATGATTACAGGATTTACAGGTTATAAGGACCGGGACTGAATCGCCTGTCTTTTTGCCTCTGATAAATCTGTAAAATTCGTTGTGTATTAGATACCTGTCTTTTAGGATTTTGAGTAAAAGTTTAAATGGGTGTGATACGAGTTTATATTTATACCTGTAGTTGATAAGGTCCATAACAAAGAGGACTCTGTCAATTCCGAATTTATCAATTAAGGGTTGAATGTTGATATTAGAGAATAAGCCCTCTCCCTTGGTGATGATTTCTTTTTGAGTGGGTTGGGTTTTGATTGAGTTATCAACATCGTCATCATTTTTTCGGGATGATGATGAATTTTGTTTTTCTTCTTTAATATGGTTTTTCTTAGGTTTAAAGTTTTTTCGTTTAAGTTTTTGAATTTCAATTGATTTTTCCAGTTTTGGTGTTTGATTTTGTCCGTGTGGCGGACAAATTACTTTATTTTGTCCGTCTGGTGGACAAATTCCCTCGTTGCAATTGTGGATAACTTCTGATTGAGTTTCAGTTGTTTTGTCGTTGTTTTTGTGGTTATTGTAGTAATTCACATTGAGTTCCCAAATATCAACAATCTCATAAACATTTTTGGGTCTACCTCGCTTGCCTTTTTTAGTCCCTGCGTGTTTGATAAGACCGAGATTTAAGAGTTTCTGTAGTGATTTTTGGATGCGATATTTACTTACTTTCATTTTCCCGGCAAGGTAGCGGATGGAAGCCCAACATTGCCCGTTATCTCCGGCGATTCGTTTGATGTGGATATAAAGCATCTGGTCGTAAATGTCAAGTTCGGGGTGGTCAAGGATAATGTTTGGGGTTGCTGTGAAATACTTTCGGTTTGGCTGGAATGGGAGATGATATTGAGAAACTTGACTTTGAGAGAAATTTTTGTTATTTTGGGATTGCATAGCTAACCTTTAAAGTTTGTTTTCAAATCCCCGACGGTTGCTCGCCGGGGTTTTTTGCTTTTGCCTATTTATCTGTAATTTAATTTTTGTTAAGGAAAATGTCAAGTGGATGGGGGTTAAATTCGGGCGGAAATTTTTGAGTTGTTGATTATGTAAGCGGTGCAAGCGGGCGATGAGTTAGCGTCAAAATCAGCGAGTTATTGATTTTTTTAAGTCCGCTTGCCCGCGATGATTTATTGACAGGCGGGGGCGGTGGGTGGGAAGGGTTTTTTAAATAAAAAAGCCCGCCGTGAGGCGGGTTGAAAAGGGTTAAAACTTGAATACAAGGTAGCGGTTGACAGCAACAAGTTTAGCGGTGCCGTTAAGTTCGGATTCTTTTTTCTTTCTTTTCAATTCTTCTTCCAACCTTACGAGTTCATCGGGGTATTGATAAACTTTTCTGTAATTCAGCGATATGGAAACGGTTTGACCATTAACTTCAAAAATTCCTGCCTTTTCACCGTTCAACAAATATTCTTCCGCGTAAAATTGAGCCCACTCTCGGATCGTTTCCTCTTCTTTTTGCAATTCCTGAATTGTTCTGCGAATTTCACACAATCGCAAAAAAGCACGCTCAAGAAATTCCTGATCTTGATAAGGGTTAATCGCTGTTTTTACTATTGTTGACATGGTTATTTCTCCTTTTGTTTTTGGTTTAAAAATTTGCCCCGGGTGGACCGGGGCTTGTTTGTTTAAACGCTTGACTTCTGAATGAAAAGAGTTAAAGCAAGTTTGATTATATCATTTGTGCTGAATTTGATTGAGACCTCGCTCTCAAGCACGCTCGCGATTTTAACAGCGGACCGGAGGGATTCAAGAAGCAAAGTTTCAGAGTTGTCAGCGTCCGCGTTGGTTTCTGGCGTTGGCATCTGCACACTTAAAAATTTGGTGATGAAATCACCGGAGGCGATAAATTCAACTTCGCTGTTTTCAGCGAGTTCGGGCTTATCTGCAAGATACTTGCTAAAATTATACCAGCGATCATTTACTTTGATACCTCTTTCGTTAAGGGATTCAATCATTCCCTTGACGACTTGATATTTCTGCGGTTCTTTCGCTGGCTTTTCGTTTGTCTTTTCAATTCTTTTAATCATTGTTGATTCTCCTTTTTTGTTTGTTTAAAATTGTTTCAATTCTTTATGTGAAAATTTTTAAAATTGTTTTCCAAGTCCCCGGGAAAACTCCCGGGGTTTTTGGTTTAAGCAATCTCAAAAAAATCTGCTTCCTCTATAACTTTAAAATGTTTTTCGTTCCACTTTTTAAGGTTTACGATAACCGGGAAGGATGGCGTTAAAACAAGTGCGAGTTCTCTGACTTGGTTAAATTTGTCAACGAAGATAGTCGTTTTATAAATGATTTGTGCGGGTTTTTTTACAGTTATTTCTGAATTCTGCCAAGCGTGGATCTCAAAAAGGTAGTTGTCTCCTGGTTCAAGCATAAAAACAGGTCCCCCAAGGTCTGAGATTTTAACTTTGGCGGGATAAGGCAAGATCAAATTTTCTCCGTCTCGTTTTACAAGTTCGGGGCTTATCCAACAGGCAAAACCTGGCTTGTCGGTTGCGATTGTTCTTATAAACAGCATCAAAGAATTAAAATAATTTACTTCGTGCACTTGTCTTTGTGTTAATAAGTAAAGCATTTCAAACCTCCGTTTTTTGGTTTTTAAAATTTTGTTTCAATTTCAAGTGTGAATTTCTCAATGTTTTGTTTTCCAAGCCCCGGGATTACTCCCGGGGTTTTTGGTTTATTCAAAATATTCAATTGCTTTCTGTCTTATTGTGCTTATTATTCTGGTGTAGGTTTTTGATGATATTTTTAACTGCTTGCAAATTTCTCTAACTGAAAAACCTTCAAGGATAAGGTTTAAAATAGTTCTTTCTTTGTCGTTCAAGGTTTCAATGAATGCGTCAAGGTCTATTTTCAAGGTTGGATCTTTCTCAAGTGCTGGGATTATATCTTCAATAGTGCAATCGTCGGCATCCGCTGGGGTTGTTTCAAGTGAGAGGGTTGGGCGGTTCAAGGCGTCAAGGGTTCGTCTTCCGTTCTTCTTTGCGTTCAATTTAAAGGCGCTTCCCTTTGCAGTCAATCGGATGTAATTCACAGCGAGCGAAAAGTTTAAATTCTGGCGGATGATCTCAAATAAAACTTCTTGGACCGCGTCTTCATCTCGGATCAACTTCATCGCTAACTTTCTCAAGTCAATTATTTCTCTATTTGTCATGGCTTGACTCCTCTTTTTTGGTTTTGAAAAAACCGGACCGCGCGGGGGCGGTCCAAGGGTTTAACTTTCTCTCATAAATTCATCCCAACACTTACGGCAGACATATACGGGAGACATAAAAGAGCCGGCGTTCTTCATATTTTCAAGCGTTTCAAGTTTTCCGCATCCATCGCAAGCAATAAAGCCGGGGGTTGAAAGTTGATTTAACTTCCTTGCTACATCAAACAGGGATTCAAAAAGCACTTTTCCGAGTTCATCGCTGAAATTGTTTCTTGGCTTCATTTTCTCATCTCCCTTTTAATTTTGAATTGTTAAAAATTTTTCAATGTAGAAAAGGCACTTTTCAGGATCTCCCTGCGAGGCATAGATAACATCCGCAGGGGTAGAAACATAGACGAAAGAGACGAAGGCACCGGGGC
>JAPYWO010000217.1 GCA_028276305.1 Candidatus Thermokryptus sp. | reverse complement strand
AATGCTTGGTCTTTTGCCACTCTATACCGAAACTCCATATGATGTAGCTTCAATCGTTGCAGAATCAATAATTTATAAATTGCCACTTGATAACTTTGATACAAAATACGACAGAATAAAATCAATATCTAAAGATGATATAATTAAAGTCGCTGAGAAATATCTAACATTAGATAAATACATAATCGTCGTTGATGGACCAATAACTGACGAAGACATAAATAAATTAAAACAAAATGGGATAAAAAAATGAAATCACTGACCAAATACCTTGCATTTATCATAATATCAACCTCATTGCTAGCTCAAACGGATGAAACTAAACCGGAAGTAAAAGAATTAACACAATATCATGAAGTTATTTATAAACTTTGGCATATCGCATATCCAAATAAAGATATTAACATGATAATAAAACTTTACGATGATTTAAAAGATGGCGCAGACAAAGTGGCAAATGCTAAACTTCCAGGTATCTTAAGGGATAAAGAGAAAATTTGGAAAGAAAATGCCGAAAAACTTCTATTATCTATTAATAACCTAAAAAACGCCATTGATAAAAAAGATACCACTGAAATATTAAAATCGGCGGAAACTATCCACGCGATGTATGAAACGCTCGTTAAAGTGATAAAACCACCTATAAAAGAAGTAGATGATTTCCACCAAACGCTATATGTCCTTTATCATTACTATGTCCCAGAAAACAATATTGAAAAAATGAAAACGCTAATACCTGAATTGCTTCAAAAAGTGAAGAATCTCAAAAATGCGTCGCTTCCCGATAAGTTGAAACAAAAAGAAGAAAAATTTAAAACGATTGTGTTAGAACTCGACAAAGAAGTATTAAATTTCATATCAGCAGTTGAAAATAACAAAGACAAAACCTCCATAAAAAACGCCATGGAAAAAGTCCACCAAAAATACCAGGCACTTGAAAAATTATTTGAATGAGCCAGCGAAATTTTTCACAATTAAAGCCAGCTCCTCAGATGGAGCTGGCGTTTTTATTTTAAAAACCACTCCCCCATCACTTCCTTGACTAATACAGAAGGTTTCTTATGTAAACTTATTCCTATTTAAGTCACCCCACCCTGTAAAAATTTAAATCTAAAGATTTTCATCCGCTTGAAATTACACCTCCTAGATTTACAACTATTAGCTAAATACCCATTTTATTTTAATAGTATCATCTTACTTACTTGTATGAAGTTTTCCGCCATAAGCATATAAAAATATATCCCAATTTAAAACGCTAAGGATTCCCCAATGCTTTAGATCTTAATTTTCACCCCCCCCCTTACTAATCAAACTTAACAAATAGTCCCTCAACGCAACTGCTTGATTATGCTCAACATCACGAGCTGAAAAAAGCAATGTCAATGTCCCCTCCCTTGCAATCTCAACCAACCTTTTAATCACTTCCTTTTTCTCATCCAACTCTACAAAATAACGACGCTTAAACTCCTCCCACTTTGACGGATCGTGAGAAAACCATTTCCTTAAAGCCGTGCTCGGCGCTACATCAGGCAACCATAAATCAACCCTAACATCCCCCTTCTTCATCCCACGAGGCCAAAGGCGATCAACAAGAACACGAAAACCATCATCACCACTGGGCTCATCATATACCCTCTTCACACGTATCCTCGCTTCCATAAAAATCTTCCTCTTTGTTTAAATTCAATTCAATTTAATAGAAAATTCATTAAATTCAATAAAAACCCCAAGGAAAATTTATGCCTTTTCAATGCCAACGCTGTAAAAGAATTCAACCAAACTTCACTACAAGATGTCTCTTCTGTGCTGGATTCTTAACACTTGAAAAAATCAAAGATCCAATCCTAATCCTCTCACTTGACGAAATTGAAACACCAGAACTCAAATTCTTCAAAACACCAATTGACGAAAACCTATCCTCTGGACTACCCGAAAGAACTATAACCGTAATCGCTGGACTCCCTGGAGCTGGAAAATCAACCCTCGCACTACAAATCGCAAACGAAATCCTTAAACGAGAAGAAATAAAAATACTCTACATCTCATCCGAAGAACCCCCAGAACTAATCAAACAAAGAGCACAAAGAGTAACACCAGAACTAATCTACAACGACGACTTCAAAATCCTCTGTGAAACAATCACAGAAAAAATAAAAGACGGGATCACATCCTTTCTTGAAACAAACCCAGAATCTCTAATCATACTTGATTCAATAAACGCTGTCAGATCAGGTAGCTCCCTTTCACCGCCAGGCTCTCCCTCAAACATAACAAAAACCCTCAATATGCTCCACCACCTACGACTTAAAAACGAATTTTCAATCACTCAAATAATCATCGCACACGCAAATAAACAAAGAACCGTCGCCGGACCTCTCACGCTTCAACACATGGTTGACATCGTCCTCTTCTTTGACATTGAAAAAGACGGAAAAAGAACAATCACAACCCTTAAAAACAGATTCGGTCCTTCAAATATCAAAACGACCTTTAACTTTTAATTTTAATCCTACTCCGATCGCGAACCTCACAAAAATCCTGAATGAATAAATCAACCAAATTTATACCTCACCTATTCCCCTCTTTATTCGCAAGAGAAGTTCCCTCATCAATTGATAATATCCCCTAAATATGTATGACTTGTTAAGTTCCTATCATCTGTCATCTGAATAAATGAAACCGTCTTTTCTTCACTTAAAATCCCAACTGAAGTTGCACACAACCCCCTCTTTATACGAAAGATATTCCTTTGTATATTCAAACCTCTGAACCCCAGCATCTCTAACTCTCAAAGAGCTTTTTCTACCTGTTCCAATTTCTTCCTTAATTTTTCCATATTATAACCCTACTCTTAAGTATATCCTCCCTTAAACTTTCACCAACCTCAGATAAATCAACCAGATCAACTTTGTAAGGAATATCTAACTCCTCAAAATCACCTCTCAAAATTGTTACCACTCCCCTATCAGGACTATCAATAACAAGATCAATGTCCGATGTCCTGCGATAATCATCCCTCACTGATGAACCGAAAAGATATACAACTCCCCTGACTTTCCTTTGTGATAAAACCTCTTTTATCCGTTCCAATGCCTTTAAAATCCAATCATCCCTTCTCATACAATACCTCTTTCTCTATTTTCAAAAAATTTAATCACACTTCCCAACTTTTACAAAACATTTCAAATTTTTATATTTAAATAAAATTAAAAAAGACCCGCTATGAAAAGGACTAAATCAGTCAAGGTCTCAAGAAAATATCAAATAACGATCCCGAAGAATATAAGGGAGATCGCAGGAATTGACAAAATGGAGGGGGTTCATTTTGAATCCTGGACTGACACATACGCTGGCATATCAAAGGGAATTTTTTCGCACGATTTCATAAAAAAGGAAAGGTCTCATTGGTGATAAACTTCATTTTCCTTTAAATACTTCTTTCTCAATCTTTTTGAAAGTGTTTAAAAAATTCCCCTTTAACGACTTGTCAAATTCCCTCAACCATTTCTTTATATATCTCGCATCATAATTTGGGTTCTTCAAAAGGATAATCTTTACATCCTCAATATCCCTAGCTCGCCCTGCTATTATTTTATGAATAACCACATCCTCAAGCGAAGCAAACTTTACATTAACTCCTCCCATCTTAACATCAACCGCTCTCTCAATTGCCTGCCTTTCGTAGGGTGAATAAGAAAATATAAAATCAACCCTTATATTTGATTTCTCATCCATCAGGGGCAAAACCATAGTCCTACTTACAAATTCCTCGGGATTGTCAACCAAAATCTTCAAATTGATCTTCTTCGCTACCCCTTTGACTTTATCCAATCCCTCAACTCCAATTCCTAATGTTATATCAATATCCTTCGTCAATCTCGG
>JAPYWO010000216.1 GCA_028276305.1 Candidatus Thermokryptus sp. | reverse complement strand
GAACCTCTTTATATCAAGCTTCAGGTTTGAAAAACCAATAATAAAAATTTATCTTGCGACAATTCCTTTCATAATTATACTTTTCATAGCCCTTCTTCTTATAACCTACATCCCGGAAATTTCACTTTTCCTGCTGAGGCGCTGATGTAAGTTTTAACTTCAACTCTTTTACTTTTTGAGTCAGCTTAACCTTCAAATTTTCATCCCTTGATGATGCGATGATCTTGTTGTATTCCGAAATGGCTTCCCCATAAAGACCGAGTTTCTCAAATGAATTCGCGACTATGAGTTTCAATTCATAACTTTCCTTAAGTTCATCATATCTTGACATTAAATTTTTCGCCCTGATTGAAGCGGTCTCATAAAATCCATTCTCAAAAAGGGCTCTGACCCCCTTGACCCACAGATAAGCCAAACTCTGCATCGTCTTCAACTTCGTTTCCTCTTTTGATACATCAGCGCCATAAAGACCCGTTGAACTTGAATTTCTTTTTTCATCCTTCACACCAGGTAAAGCCCTCATCTCTTCAAAAGCAATTTGGAGCAAAAGCTCATCCTTTGAAAGCCGTCTCAAATCGGATATGTTGAGTATGAGATCACCAATTGCTTTGAAAAAAATCCCATTCCCTTCAATCTCAATATATGAATCCTTGTTCATCAAAATTGTGTCTTCCGGACGAAGCGTGTCAGATTGTGTTAAGTTTTCCCAAACCTCCTTGACACCATGTCTGACTTCAACTCTTCCTTTTAACTTTTTTATTTTAAACCAGCTTCCGTTTTCAGGGTAAAGGGATGATATATTGAGAAAGACCAAAATTGCGACAATTGAAAATTTAATTGATGACATTTTTTGCTCCGAACTTTATTTTTGTAGCAAGATGATCTTTGCTTTCCCTTTTAAATGTCCAAAATTAATCTCAAAGTCGTTGTAAAATTGCCTTGCGCCGACTTCCCATGCCTTCTCAAACCCCTCTCTTATCAAAGTCGTCTCTATTGGCAACCAAATCGTTTCAACTCCATTTCTATTTCTCATTATGAAATATCTCTTCTCGTTTTCGGTCAGAACATTTGCAAATTTTTTCTCAATCCCGGTGTCAAACAAGATGTAAACATGAGATTCACCAGAACCCCTCATCTCTTTCACATCAACGAAAGCTACATCAATTCCGATTGACTCAAGAACCGACGCCAACAGTACAACTAAATCATCGCAATCCCCACCGTGAAGCTTCAATGTCTCATCCGGATATTGAACCCAATCCAAACTTGAAGATGGGTCGCTTACATAGGTTATATTTTTTGAGAGCTCCTCAATCAAAACTTTCGCCTGAATAAATTTCCTAAGCATTGGGTCAGCGTTATCAATTACATCTTTTTTCTCCCAAATGATTCTCCGTGTGAAGTCAATGATCTCGGGTAAATCAGCTCTGACGAAATATCTTAATTTGTCAACTTCTCCATTCCAATCGTTTCTACCGCGAAGCGTGATTTTAAATTTTTTCTCGTCGTCGTAAAATTTTCTCAAACGACCCACCTTAACTTTAAAATTAACCTCCGTCGCTTTTGAAATTATCGGCATGTCAAGTCCAACGGACAAAAAAATCGGAATGGTTTTTATCTCGCCAGGGTTAAGTTTGAACTCGTTTGATTTGGTTTCAACTTTGATAAATGAAGGCGATTCAAAATCAATCAAGGCATTAAGTGGTTTATCCGAAAAGTTTTCAATCTTGATGAACCCAATTTCCTTTTTTTCAAAGTTATCCATCAAGTGGGGAAAAATTTCACTTTCAACAAAAACATCATTTATCCTTATTGATTTTTCATACCATCCCAAAGCGTCAAGCGAAATTGAAAGGAGTATTTTATCGCGGATGAATTTGTTAAAGTTCGGATTTCTGAAATTTGTTTCAAAAAATTCCGTTTGGGTTAACTTTCCATCGCGCCAGATATTTGATGTGTTCTTGAAAAACGCGATGTCAAATCCGAAAAGTCCAATTTTAAATCCCGCTCCAATTGAAACACCATTTATCTCTTTCACATCGGAGAAAAATCCGCCTCTTAAAAAAAGAAAATCAATCGGCGAAATCTCAACTCCAGCATTAACCTCGGGCATTGATGAAAGTTCAAAACCGAATTTGAAATTTTTCAAGCTTAGCCCGGTTGAAAATTTCAACTTGATTTTATCTTTGATTTCAAAATCTTTTAACCCCTCGGGCATTCTTTCGCCGAGTGTATTTGATAAATTTTCCAGTGAAAACACAAGGGATAAATTCTTGCTCAATTCATATAGGGCGGAAATTTTTGAACTTAATTTTGCGGATTTAAATTCCGTTGTTTCAAGCGAGATGTTTGGTAGTGAATCAGTCGTCTGAACTTTGTATGTCGTCTCAGAGATATTTTCAGTTATGTAGTTTGTGTTAAGTCCAATTGATAACTTTTCGGTGGGTTTCAAAGCGTATCCAAAAGCATAACTTGATGAATAGGTTATCTTCTTGTCGTAATTTGCTTTGAAGGTTGTATTTCCAATGTTTATTGTGATATTTGAGGGAAATATAAATTCAAGCGTTGAACCTGGGGAATATACGAACGATAAACTTTGCTTTTCGCTTACTCTTTTCGCTACAGCAAAGGAATGCATTTTAAAGCCAGAATTTAGTTCGTAATAACCTGACATGCCGATGTTCCAGTCGTAAATTTTTATCAAGCCAGCTGGGTTCCATCCGGATGAAAGAGCAGAGTTTACGAACGCTTCAAACCCAGCAATGGATATTCCGCGTGGCGTTGAAAAATTTTGTGCAATTGCCAGGTTGAGCGCTGTCAGAAATAAAACAAGGCGCGATTTCATCTCAAATTAACTCTGAAATAAAGTGTTGATGATACAAAAGTTAAAACATTCCCAAAATAACCTGAAATCCTTATGTTTTCTCTCTTGACCTGAACTATGCTGAATATGAGTTCTCTTTGTCTCAACTCCGACGGTATAAGCGATAAGACGGAGGAATCAAGCTCAATTTTTGAGGCAGAGGTTGTCTTTATTTTCAGCATCATTACAGGTTTGAAAGTTGATGTGTCATATGTTGAAACGGCGTTTAAGATCAGATTGAGCGAATCTACCTTTGTTTTAAATTTTATTTTTAACTTTTTCCCATCGTATTCAGGCGATCCGTCAATCGTTACTTTCCCGGGTGTTGAAATTTCAAAAACTTGCTCGTCGCCCGACTTATTGATGATTTTAACTTTGTGTTTAGATGAGTGTTTGAAGTCAAAATTTTGCGTTTTCATCACATATTCAAACCCGTATGATGTGTCCATCCTTCCGTGTGGCGGTCCGAAATGCATCCTTATTTTTCTCGTTGATTTCTCAAGCTTGAGATTTTCAATGTAAATTTCGCCGATGTCCATTCCTTTTCTCTCTTGCCATCGCCCGATATTTATCGGTGGTGAGTTCATATCTCTGAAAAGTGCGTAAGCTAAAGTTGTGTCATAAGTTCTACCATCATTGAGAAACTGCGAGTAACTTAACACTAAAAGACCCGGATTTGACATCATCTCTGAGTTCATCATCCCCGTTTGAAACGGATTTAGAAACTCAATGACTGGTTCCGATTCATCAAGATATAAAACTTCTGTTTTTTGTGTTTCTTCATTTGTGGGGTTTATAATAAGTGAATTTTTGCCACAACCAAGCATCAATGAGACAAAAGTTATGTAAAAAACTTTTTTCATTTTTGAGATATCTTCGTTATTAAAAAATCCCGGGACGCGGGCAAAAGCCCGGTCCCGATGCGGATGAACCGCGCCTGACAGCGCTCAATCTGGTCTACCGTCTCTGTTTCTGTCCTTTCCACCGCGTGCTTTACCCTTCAAAGAATGAACGATGTTTGAAATTA
>JAPYWO010000215.1 GCA_028276305.1 Candidatus Thermokryptus sp. | reverse complement strand
AAAATGTAAAGCTCGTCGGTCGCGCCAACCTTTCAACTGGTTGATACCTTGGGTCAAGCGGGTCTTCGTAAACATACTGACGATATTTTTGGAAGTTATAAGAAACGCGCAATTCGTAATATGTCTTGTTGCTTAACGCATGAGATAAACTTAAACCAACTTTATAATTCTCGTCTTTGAATTGATATGTCCCATCAGGATTATACTTGAAAAGATGATTGTAAGATTTATACCAGCTTCTGTCATATAACCCATCAAGATTCAGCTTTACGGTAGGAGAGAATCTAAATGTCAACTTCGCAGTTGTATTTAAGTTTCTGCTTGGATTCATCGGGACAATTGCGCTATCCCCAGTCATCGGAACAATCCAATTATTCGGGTCATTGAAATTGGGCTGATCGCTTGGTTGATGTTCCCTCACTCCGTAAAGCCAACCCTTGTTTCTCTCAACTCTCAAAGATGTGAAGAAAGATAAAAATTTCCCCATCGCCGGGAACGGTCCACCCAAGCTAAATTCAATTACAGAGTTATTCAACGGATCAATCTTGTCTATATTGAAAAATATATCCTTTCTTCTGCTGACATAATCACCGCTGTAAAGAAGCAATTCACCGGTATATTTTTGCCCTCCTTCTTTTGTGACAATGTTAACCACACCGCTCATGGCATTTCCATATTCAGCGTTAAATGTTCCGCTAACGACCGTCATCTCTTGAATGGCGTTCCTTGCGATTTGCATCCCGAGCGTATTGAAGAACGGGTCGTTTATTGAAACACCATCAATCGTAAAAGCGATCTCATGGGTTCTGCCACCTCTTATATGAATATCCCCACCTGCTCCGACAGTTACACCTGCCTGAAGTGTCAAAACCCTCTGAAAGTTCTCCACCGGAAGTTGTCTTATCTGTTCAGCATCAACCACCGCCTGTGAAGAAGTTAAATCCGCTCTGACAAGTGGTCTCTCCGCCTCAACCACTACGGGAGGCAAACCTATCGCCTCTGGCTCCAATTCAAAATTTAAAGTCGTCGTCAAATCCGCAGACACTTTAACATTCTTCACCGTGACCTTTCTATAACCAACAGCAGAAACAACAACTGTGTATGTTCCCGGGGGAATATTCGTAATGACATAAAAACCATTTAAATCGGTTGCTGCCCCAAGCGTCGTCCCTTCAAGGACGACATTTACCCCAGGGAGTGGTTCCTTAGTTTCAGCATCAATTATTCTACCGGCAATCTTACCTTTTGTTCCAGCCAAAACAAAATCCAGGATCATAAATACCGCCAACAAAATTTTAAGAATAGACCTCATTTCTCCAGTTCCTCCTTTATTTTGTTCATAATCAAACTTTTTCTGTCAGCATAACCTTTTACTTTTCCAAGGTTACCGCCCCCGCCATCTTTTTTGTATACTTCCCTTTTTATCTGTGTGGCTTTATAAATCTCCAAAACTTGCTTTATGTAGTTTTTAACACTCTCATGCTCACGCATTTCAAATCTCTCACTGGAAAAAATCCCCCTTAAAATATTCAGGGCTTTATCCCTATCGGATAAAACCTGCGAGAATAGAGATGAGAAGCTTAAGATTATGATCAGAAAAATTGAAATAAGCCGCATTTGAAGCGGACTTTATTTTTTATTGAATATAAAAAAATCAACGCCTCTTTGTCAATAAAAAATTGGATAAAAACGAGCCTTCCTAAAATTCACATCAACCGCCCTCTTTTGCTCAAATATCTAAAAAGAGCGACATCAAACGAAGTGCTCGTGTCCATAAGCTCATAATCAATTCCATTTACAAGACATTCAAGCCGATATCTTTTGATAAACTCCTCAAAAGCCCTTCTATAGTCCCTCTGAACATAAAGTCCCTGCGTCATTATCTTCTCAGATGTCTCAACATCTTTAAAGACAGCGTCAAAATTAAAATTGAAATTTCTCTCCGCTGGATCAAGCACTTGAAAAACTATCAATTCGTTCCTTTTGTGTTTAAAATGTTTCAACGCACTTATAACTTCATCCTGTTCATCCAATAGATCGCTTATCACAATTATAAGCCCTCGCCTCTTTATCCTTTCGGCAATTGAATGTAAAACATCTGCTGTCTTTGTCTTATTTGACGGCTCATTACTCTCAAGCTCGGACAATATAACACTCAAATAACTCTTCACAGACCTCGGCGGGATGAACTTTCTTATCCGCTCATCATATAAAACAAGACCGACTGCATCCCTTTGCATCAACATAAGATAAGATAAGCCAGCTGTCAAATAACACGCATACTCAAACTTGGTTATATTCTCCCCTGATGAATAACCCATTGATCTACTCGCATCAAGAATTATGTAAGCCCTTAAATTTGTCTCCTCCTCAAATTGCTTTATGAAGTATCTATCCGTTCTGCCGTAAACCTTCCAATCAATATACCTCGTGTCATCTCCAGCTGAATATTGCCTATGCTCAGAAAACTCAACGCTGAAACCGTGATACGGGCTCTTATGCAAACCCGCTATGAAACCCTCAACAACAAGCCGTGCGATAAGTTCAAGATTTGATATCTTTGATACAAATTGAGGGTCAAGATATTTCCTGTAATTTTGCATCGTTTAAACCTCATCCAAGTTGAACAAGTATAACACCAGCTATAACTAAAGTCCCACCGATTAAAAAAGGCAAAGTTATCGGATTGCCAAAAATTAACATACTAAGTATAGCTGTCATCAACGGTTGACCATTCGTAAAAATGACAACTTTGCTCGCTTCAATTTTACCTATGGCATAATACCAGAGAAAATATCCAAAAATTGAAGTTCCAACCCCAAGATAAATAACGCCAAGATAAGAACCAAAAGAAACTTTTGCCATATCAAACTTAACAAAATCATATAGCCCAAACGGTAGATAAATCAAACTGCCAATCATCACTGCAACTGCGGTTACATAAAGAGCGCCATATTTGACTATCATCTTTCGTCCGAGTATTGAATAAAGTGCCCAAAACATCGCCCCAAACATTATTATGACATCGCCTTTTAAGTTCTCCAGCCGCAAACTCAAACCGCTCTCCCCGAATATAACACCGATCCCGACAAAACTTAAAATAACCCCAACGATTTTGTAAAAATTGATCTTCTCCCCCAATAAAAGCGCGGAAAAAATCAAGGCGAAAATTGGTGTCATCGCATAAATTAAAGATGCATTCGCAGGCGTTGTATATTTTATCCCGAGGATGAACGCAAATTGATTCAACGGGACAGCAAGAACCCCAAGCAACAAAAATTTAAACCAATCTCTCCTTTCTATCTTCACTTCCTTATACTTTGAAAATCTCAACAAAAATCCAAAGCCCAAACCAGCAATTGCTGATCTAAACAATGTCAATGTAAGTGGTGGAATCTCCTTTACAACCGCCTTTGCAATTATATGCGTAAAACTTGCAATCAATGTCTGTATCGTCAGCCAAAAATAAACCATCACTCATCCAAAAATAAATCTAAAATTTGTTCACAACTGCCAACAAAAGCGCCAAGCTCAACGCAACGACGCAAAAAATTTTCATAAATTAAATCCCAACCGCTAAAATCAAATTCATCGTAAACCGTGTTGTGAAATAAAACCGTGACGACACCACCAAGACCTTTCACAACCTCAACGATGTCAAAAAGCATCTTCAAAATCTCTTCACCCGTCTTTGAACTTTTACCGTACTGATAAACTGAATCCATAAAAACAATGGGAATCTCATAAATCCCCATCTCAGTATCTGCGTCAACATCATAAACTTTAAACGGAAAAGCATAGCCACATCTAAAACCAGCCCTTGACAAAAAGCCAAGCGTTGAATCATATCTAAAACCGACCTTTTCCTGAAAAAAAGGCGTCGTCTTAAAATC
>JAPYWO010000214.1 GCA_028276305.1 Candidatus Thermokryptus sp. | reverse complement strand
GGGGGTAAAGTTAACACTTTAGGACTTGACTTTTGGGGAAAAAGTTATTATATTTTAGTGTGTGAATTTGGTTTTGTTAAAGTTTTACTTCTGTCTTGTGTGAATTGAACCTGTGAGGGATTGAAACTTCCAGCTAATTTCAGGGGGCAAAATAGAGCTATCAAGTGTGAATTGAACCTGTGAGGGATTGAAACGAGTATTATCAACAAAATCGTGGATTTAGAAGACCAGTGTGAATTGAACCTGTGAGGGATTGAAACGTGGGGGCAATTTTTTTTATACCAAAAACTTCCCCTGTGTGAATTGAACCTGTGAGGGATTGAAACCTAAGGACAGGAATGATAACGCAACGCTGGCTAAATGGTGTGAATTGAACCTGTGAGGGATTGAAACAGTTTTCTTTTGTGTATTCAAACCAGTCAGACCACTGTGTGAATTGAACCTGTGAGGGATTGAAACGTATGTTCTACCATCTGCGTTGAATTGAATATCTTAGTGTGAATTGAACCTGTGAGGGATTGAAACATACTCCCATCCCTTACATATACAGGTATAATTCCACGTGTGAATTGAACCTGTGAGGGATTGAAACAAGTTTTTGAGAATTTAACTAAATCGTCAATTGCCCAGTGTGAATTGAACCTGTGAGGGATTAAAACGGTCTCTTCAATAAAACATCTGCACTTACACCATTTATGTGTGAATTGAACCTGTGAGGGATTGAATGGATTTGGTTTTAGGTTGGAAAGAATTTAACGGCACCCCTCACTTTGGTTCTCTCCCGCAAGGGGAGAGAGGAATTGAAAGAATATCCCCTCACCCTGACCCTCTCCAGCAGAGTGGAGAGGGAACTTGCAAAAGTAAAGTTAGGGATAGGGGAATTTTAAAACTTGCGTAAGGGTGTTGAAGGGATTATATTTATTTATGGAGGGTCATTGAAAATAAAATTTTTGAAAAACTATGCCACTTGGCTTTGGCTTCTATTCCATTGCTGACCTTTACTATGACGATGTAATGTATCCTCATTTCGTCAAGTATATTTTGGGCTGGCTTGATGGGACACGAAAGGAGCGGTTGCAACTTGCTGAATATGTTGGTTTGATACCAAGAATTATAAGGCGTGAATATGGCAAGATTAACCCTGACCATCCTATTGCAAAAGGAAATGGTCAGTTGGGAATTGAAAGAGTGAGCGAGATACTGCATAATGAATTTGGTATTGATGTTGGTTTTGGATTTCCACCGATGTATAAGCGGGTTGTTGGACGGGCACACCCAGAATGGTATGCTTTGTTTATGGACATAGTGAGAAAAAGATGGGATATTGCCGAAGAACTTGGTGGTAAATACCATCTTCCACCGCACGGGGATATGGCTGATGACAAGATAAGGGAACTTATAGCACAGAGAAAGCAGGAACTTGGGGTTGAAACGATTGTAGTTCCAGTTGAAGAGGTGCTCTATAACAATGCAAAGTTTTTGAAACTATCGGAAAAGGCAAAAGAGTATTTTGAAAAAAGAATGAAAGAGTTGTGGGGATAGTATGTCGTTTTACTATCGTTTTGGTGTTACGGGCAAAAGGGTGTTAGTGTTTTAGAGGGTTGGGTTAGGTTTTTTGGGGGAGTAGGGTAGGATTAGAGCACAGCAACTAACAAAATTCAAAAATGTGTGAAAGGGTAAAGGATTTTTCATTCGGGTGGAGTTTTTGAGTTGTTGATTATGTAAGCGGGGCAAGCGGGCGAAGGAGTTATCGTCATAATCAGCGAGTTATTGAATTTTTTTAAGTCCGCTTGCCCGCGCTGAGTTATTGTTTGGCGGGGGCGGTGGGTGGGAAAGGTTTTTTAAATAAAAAAATTCCCGCCGTGAGGCGGGTTGTTGAAGGGGGTTAAAACTTAAAGACAAGGTAGCGGTTGACAGCAACAAGTTTAGCGGTGCCGTTAAGTTCGGATTCTTTCTTTTTCTTCTTCAATTCCTCTTCCATCTTCACAATCTCATCTGGATATTGAAAAACCTTCCTGAAATTCAGCGACACTGAGACCGTTTGACCGTCAACCTCAAACATTCCCGATTTTTCTCCCTGCAACAAGTATTCTTCCGCGTAAAATTGAGCCCACTCTCGGATCGTTTCCTCTTCTTTTTGCAATTCCTGAATTGTTCTGCGAATTTCACACAATCGCAAAAAAGCACGCTCAAGAAATTCCTGATCTTGATAAGGGTTGATTGCTGTTTTTACTATTGTTGACATGGTTATTTCTCCTTTTTGTTTTTGGTTTAAAAATTTGCCCCGGGTGGACCGGGGCTTGTTTGTTTATAAACTTGACTTCTGAATGAAAAGCGTGAGAGCGAGTTTTATAATATCCTGCGTGCTAAACTTTATGCTTACCTCTGATTCAAGAATTGAAGTGATTTTAACCGCGGATCTCAAGGCGTTTAAAAGCAAGTTTTCCGCTTCGTCTTGGTTTTCCGTCCCTTTGCTTGATACATTCAAAAACTTAACAATAAAACCGGAATCGCTTGCAAGGAATTCAACTTCGTCTTTCGCTTCAATTTGTGGTTTTTCTTGAAGGAAGCGACTGAAATTGTACCAGCGATCGTTGACCTTGATACCTTTTTCATTGACCGCTTGAACTGTCCCGGCGACTACTTCTGTTTTTGCCTCTTTTACTCCGTTGTTGATTCGTTTAATCATTTTTGATCTCCCGTTTTAGTTTAAATTTTTCTCAATTCTATGTGTGAATTTTTTTAAATCTGTTTTCCTTCACTCAAAAAAGTATGTAGTTGCTTTTACTCTGATTGATTTTAAAATCTTTGATATTGTTTTGCTTGAAATTTTTTTGAGTTTGCAAATTTCACGGATTGTAAAGCCGTCGTTAATAAGGTTTAGGATCATTTTTTCTTCATCTGTGAGCGTTTCAATGAATTCGTTTATTTCAATTTCATTTGTTGGGTTGATCGCTGTTTCATCTTCTATTATTTCAATGATTGTGCATTCGTCGGCGTCTTGGGGTGTGTTTTCAAGTGAGAGGGTTGGGCGGTTCAAGGCGTCAAGGGTTCGTCTTCCGTTCTTCTTTGCGTTCAATTTAAAGGCGCTTCCCTTTGCTACAAGTTTTATATAATTTACAGCGAGCGGGAAGGTTAAATTTTGTCTTATTATCTCAAATAAAATCTCTTGTGTTATGTCTTCATCTCTTGTCAATTTGAGGGCTAACTTTCTCAAGTCAATTATTTCTCTATTTGTCATGGCTTTTCTCCCTTTTTGGTTTTTAAAAAAGCCGGACCGCGCGGGGGCGGTCCGCGTTGTTTAACTTTCTTTTAAAAATTCATTCCAACAGTCAAGGCAAATATAAATTGTGTCTCCACCGAAGGGGGCAGAGATGGTTTTCATTGTCTCTTTAAAGTCGGGTTTTCCGCATCCGTCACACACAGCGAGGGCGGAATCTAAAAACTTGACGATTGCGTTATACTTCGCTTCAAGCTTTTCAAGATAGTTCAAGGCGGTTCTGAGATCTGAGAAATACTTTTCTGGTGTCATGGCTTTATCTCCCTTTTAATTTTGAATTGTTAAAAATTTTTCAATGTAAAACCTGCAAACTTCGGGATCTCCCTGCGAGGCATAGATAACATCAACAGGGGTTTTGACATAGACGAAAGAGACGAAAGCACCAGGGCGGATAATTTCCGCAACACGGGGCAAGGGGCGAGGAAAAAGATACAGGCGAGGGACGGGACTATCTACGAGACGGATACCGCGAGGGCTGACGCTGTGAACGATACCGCTGACGGTTTCTTTACGATATTTCATTTTTAACCTCAAAATTTTGTTTTTTAAAAAACGCAAAAAAGCAAAGCGCTTTTTGCCCCGAAGCCCTCCAGTCACTAAATCACGCCCTCTGGAGCGGAGCGGAGGC
>JAPYWO010000213.1 GCA_028276305.1 Candidatus Thermokryptus sp. | reverse complement strand
TCACACTCCCAATGCCTTTAATTCCTAACTTTGCCGTTCCCCAGTCCTCAAATATACTTGATAAAACAAGAAGCATAAGACCGCTTAATGTCAGCGGTAAAAAATTAATAGCGAGAGGGTGAATTTCGGCGCCATACTTCTTAACAACAATTAAAACAGAAGCATTTAAAAGTGCGCTCAAAATAACAGCGAACATGCTCAGAACAAATTTTTTATTCAGAACGAAAGAACTTCCGTAATTAGCTGTGTCTATTTTAAAAATTAATACCACTCCCACAAATCCGAAAATTAACCCGATGCGTTGTAATAAATTAAGTTCTTCCCTTAAGAATAACCTTGAAAATAAAGCAGCGAAAAAAGGCATCGTTGAGAAAAGGATGCTCGCAAGGTTGCTCGGTATAGTCACCTCAGCCCAATAAACAAGCGAAAAAGGGACCAAGAAAGAAACGAAAGCAAGATAAAGATATAGAAAGATGAACTTTTCGTTAACGGGAACAGTTATCCTAAAAATCCTTAATAGAAACAACAAAACGATGCTTGCTGTTAAAAATCTCATTGAAAGTGAAAGAAAAACGGGTAATTCTTGCAATCCAACCTTTATCACAAACCATGTTGAACCCCAGATAAAACAAATCAAAAAGAAAAGGAAAATTTTAACAGCTGTCTTTTCAAAAATTTTCATCAATTCTCGGGGTTTTAATTTAAAATTGCATTGAATAAAAATTTAAATGTTGCCCAAGTTTGGGATCTATGTTGGGGTCTGAACGCAAACAAAAAGACCTTTCCCTTTTCATATGGCACTTCACAAAGTGCAATTTTCCCTTTGATTTTATCCAAGCCAAGTAAGTAACCGCTGAGTAGAAGATTTACTTCATCAAAAGTTGCGATTGTGTTGATTTTATCTGAATAAACAGAAGTTGAAAAAGCTATCGGGTTTATGATATAGGCTGGAACTTGTTCTGTTAAGCCGGTAGAAATTGAGTTATCAGGGTCGTTTAATTTCAAATTTACAATCGTCCCGGGAGCGAAAAATTCTTTGATGCTTAAATTCTTTAAGCCATTTCTAACAGGTAAGCCCAATTGTTCTATTGCGAAGTCGCTTGCTTCTCCAAGGGCTATTAAAGTCCCACCCCGTTTTAAAAAGTTTTTGATATTTTCAACGCCCTCTTTTCCAATACCGCCCGTATATTCCTCAGGCATACTTGGGAAATCAATCCTTTGTGTCTCTCTGAATTCTCTCCCTTCAAGAATAGCACTTGTCCCCATGCTCGGAAGAATCAACACATCAATTTCATCAAATGTCTTTTTATCCTTCATCTCTTTATTATGAAGAACCCTGTAATCAAAATAAAAACTGTCAAGGACAAGCCGTGTCCAACCCTCATCCATGCTCGTTATCCACGGTTGATAAATACCGACATTCTTTTTCTTTATCTCAACAAGCTCGCTCTCTTTCAAGTCGTCAACTATCTTAATCTCAATCCCAAGATTTTTTGAATACGGCTTTACCTTGTCAATTATAACTTTATCATTTCTCAAGACAAAATTTCCTTTAAATTCACCGGTTTTCGTCGTAAAGACCTTAATTCCGTCTTTTAAAAGCAAATTGACGAGACGATATGAATTTATGAACCTCCTTCCAATAATGATGAAATTTCCCTTTCCTATGAATTTTGATTCCCCAAAATCAACCGAACTAACCTTTTCCATTTGTATTTCTTTTTTCTCTTTCAACTCAAAGACATTGACTCCCATCTGCAAAGGTAAAGTCCAAGCAGTTACATCGTAAGGTCTTTTTGGAGGTCCATCGGGGTAAAGCCGAATATCGGGGTAATTTTGAACCTCCATTACATCTTTAATGTAAGGTCTGCATGGTTGTGAGAGAGGGATGATGAAAGTATTTTCAGAAAACACTTTGCTTTCAACAATGAACGATTTTTTAGCTTTGTAAATTTCAACCCCTGCGAATTGCAAACGCTTTAAAAGTTCAACAGCGGAATTCGGGTCATTTTGTTGGTTTAGATCAATGATATAAGCAAATGGTGGTTCGTTTAAACCCTTCTCAATAGATTTTTTATTTGCATTGTAAAATGTCAACAGAATTTTTTCTCTGTTATTGGCTGAAAAATTCAAAATTGCGTATGTAGCTGCTTTCTCGTAATCAATTATATCTCTCAATCGCCACCATCCTTCTTCAAACGGATTCAGGTTGTTATTTGACAAACTATTATCCGGTATTTCATCCCCAAGACCTCTTACACTACCATAAGGTATGTAAATCGGAGTAGCAATTCGCACACTTGCTGCTTCAGAGAGAATTCCAACGCGGTTATGCCAAAGCGGTGTCTTTGACATAGTCCCTTGAAAGTATGCGTTGAACCTTCCACCCGTTACAACACCTTTGAACCCTTTTTGAACCATATCAAACACAATATATTTCCCAAATAAATTTGTCAAAGCCATTATCTCCGGCAAAACATTTGGATTTACAGGGTCAGAATATGGCGGTACAAAAAAGCGAGGACCATCAGAACCCATTTGATGTTGATCGTAAACGACCTGCGGAAACCAATCGTGATATAAAACCTTTGCGGTGAGTCGCGTCTCAACTAAACTAAAAAAGTGCCAATCCCTGTTATTATCGTGACCAGCATAATAATGATAAAGCCAAGGCATTGGGGATGCTTCATACTTTGTCCCGACATATTTTTTATACCAATCGACAACCATCTGCTGACCGTCTGGATTTAACGATGGAATTAGAAGAATTACGCAATTTTCAAGGATATTCTTCATTTCATCATCATTTCTTGTGGCAAACTCATAAACTAATTCAACCGATTCTTGACTTGAAGCTATTTCGGTGGAATGAATATTCATCGTTACCAAGACAAAAACTTTCCCACTCCGAATTAATTTCCTCGCTTCGTCTTCGCCGATCGTGTAAGGTTTAGCAAGTTTTCGTTGAATCTCTTTTAAATTTTGAAGATTTTTCATATTCCTTTCAGATGAAGCGATGGCGACTATAAACGGTTTCCCAAGCGTTGTTTTACCAAGTTCTTCAATGATTACTCTATCTGAGTTAGCATCAATATATTTGAAATAGCCAACGATTTCATCCCATCCGATTAGCTTCTTATCCTCACCCATTCTGAAACCGAAATATCGCTCTGGCGATTTTATTTGCCCGAAAATCAAAACTGGATAAAGGAATAAAAACAACCAAAAAAGGCGAATCTTTGCTCTCATTTTTCCATTTCAAATTTTGTTTTGGAAGAGAACTTCAACTGCAATTCCTTTTGACGAAAATTCCTCAATAAGTGCTTCCGAAACAACACTAAAATAACTATCGCTCATCGCAAACTCAATTGAATTATCTCTATAAATTTTCGCGGTTCGCCAAACATAGTTCATTTTATCAATTAACACATAATCAACAAAATCGCTGATCTGATTTGCAAGTTCTCTTGCATCCATCGGCAAAATCGGTCCAATAAAAGCAAATGTCTTTAAGTTGTTTTCCTTTAACTTTTCAAGGGTCTTAATCCGACTTTTTATCGTTGGAGCTTTTGGCTCAAAAATTTTCCTTATGTTATCATTGTCCGTCGTGATTGAAATTCCAATTTCAATGCTTTTTTCTCCGACGAATTGTTTGAACAAATCAATATCCCTTAACACAAGAGGCGAACGCGTTAAAACCCCAACATTTAATTTAATTCCTACACCGCTGTATTTAAGAAGAACTTCAAGGCATTTTCTTGTCAATAAAAATTTCTTCTCGGCAAATTGATACGGGTCGGTCATAATGCTAAACCAGATATTTAATTCCCTTTCCCCAATTAATGAACCCCTTGCGAAGATTTTTCTCAATTCAATTTCCAACCTTTCAACGATATTTATCTTCACACC
>JAPYWO010000212.1 GCA_028276305.1 Candidatus Thermokryptus sp. | reverse complement strand
TGTTATGACAGCTAAAGCAACTTTCCATGCTCGGCAAATGCTCTGGCGTCGCATATTCAACTTTGTCGGAACCGGAGTGACAATCAAGACATTTCATCTTCTGATTTTCAATGTGAAACTTATGCGAAAATATGACTTTCCTCACTGGTGCTTCATAAGGAACCAATTTCTCCAGGTCTCTATGGCAATATTCGCACGGAGTTGATTTTTCGTCGTGACAATTATAGCAGGTGCTCATCTTAGGTAAAAGGAAATCGGATGCGTCCTCGCTCTTTAATGCATCAGAGTGACAGTCGGTGCATTCAGCGCCTACATTTTCTGCGTGAAATTGATGTGAAAATTTAATATTCATCCATTGCTTGATGTTATCACCGTAAAATTCCGACTTATCCGACTTTTCCGAGTTTGAAAATGCTACAAACACGAACGAAATTGGAACGAGCAAAACGATAAGAAGATAAAAGGCGAAAATTTTAAGTTTTGATCTCATCGTAATTTCTAAAATTAATTTTCACTTGATGAAACCGATATTTGTGAAAAGCCAGTAATTTAACTTAATGAAGAAGCGAAAGTCGGACTTATAAAATTTGTTCCGCAGATATTGACCTTGGATGTCAAAAGAGAATGATTTGTTAAGTTTGTAATTTGCACCAAGTGACAAAATCAAATCCTTTTCCTTTTCCACAGCATCCGAAAGCTTATATGAGGCGTAACTTAAACCAACATTCGGTATAAATTTATCCCCAAACATCGGGTAGTAAAATTGTGCGGAAATCCCGTCAAGCTCACCGGCGTAGCCAATCCTCTTTGCGAAATTAACAGAGCCATATCCGGCGTCAAAACCGAAAATTATCCTTTGCGACTTCTCATCAACATAATTCACATTTGAAAATCCAACGATGACTCTCAAAAGCGATGAAATTTTATAATTTACGCCCACTTCAATTTCTTTCGTAACGCCATAATTGAAGACGGAAAAAATTGAATTCACAGGAATCCGCGGGTCGCGATAATCGTAACCAGCGTTCAACTTCAAGCGATTTGTCAAATTAACTCCAAGTGAAACTTCCCCTCTTGAAAATTTTGACTTATTCAAATCAAAATCCGCTCGTGAATAAAATTCAAAAATGGAAAAATCATACCCAACATCAGCGCTGATGATTTGGTATTGTGAAGAGGTTGGGTTAATTTCTTGAATGAAAACATCGCCCAAACTGTCAGCCCGTAGCGTGGAGTAAGGTTTCGGTTTTCTATGTTGGTTGAAGTAACTTACCGAAGCGTTAAGATCATCCCTTGAAAACTTCAATTGTCCCCCAAACATAAAATTATTTTTTGCGTCACTGGTGATGCCAAATTTTTGTTCCGCTGGGGGAAGAAAACCACCATAAACATTCGCTGAAAGCGACTTCAAGATTTTCGCATTTATGAAAGCCCCATCAATTGTTCCAACACCAACGCCAGAATAAACCGCAAACCTTCCGAGTTTCAAATTAAATCGGTCAAAGAGATTTCTCCAGTTGACATAGAAATTGTAAAATCTGAGGCGCGGGTCACCAGATTGCTTCTGGCGAAAATCATTTGAGAAATTAGCAAAGGTATGAAAAGATAAATTTCCCTGACTTAAAGATAATTGCGCAAATTGGTAAGCCCTAAGATGATTTGTTGATATCGTTTGGGTTTCTTGTCTTTGCCACATGTACGCAGATGTTGTCAAGCGCAGGTTTAGATTTTGGGCAAACAAAAATGCTGGCAAAATTAAGAAAATGAGAACTCTCATTTTCGTCTCTCAATTTGTTTAATTTTAAGATAGATTGCAATCACAAGGATAGTTATTATCAAGGTTGATGCGCCAAGCCCCCAACGCCTGAAGTAATACTCATCTATTGCTTCAAGACCAGCTTTTGTAACGCTTTCAATTACCTCATATCCTGGATTTATCGTCTCTTTAAATTCATCAAGGTTAGCAGTGTGAATCACGGTCCTCGCTTTAATTAAAATCTGTGGCACATCGTTCATTTGATATCTTGCGTCTGAAACATCCATGCCTTTAATTTCCGCTTCTTCAAGTATTTTCTTCGCTCTATTTATCCTGACGACAAGCGTATCAATCATCTCGCGCATCTGTTTTGCGACTTCAAAGCCCTTATCGCCTTCTTTATGACATTTTACGCATGTAGCTTTGGCGCTGGTGCCAAGCATTTCATCCGTTGGGCGCTCAATTAGGTGATTACCGTGGCAAATTTCGCATTGCGGTATTTTCTTAGCTTCAAAGACGGAAGCGTGGGGACTCCTTGAAAACATTTCCGCATTTAAAGCATGGCAAACACCGCAAACATGGGAAATTGACTTAACACCAGGCGGAACCGCGCCGTGATTCCCATGACAATCATTACAAGCAGGCGCGGATAAATCCCCCTTCTCAAGTAAAGCTTTGCCATGGACGCTCTTGACATATTTTTCATATTGATCGGTTGGAATTTTATATCCACGCATATAATCAGCGTCGCTATGACATCTCGCACAAGTTGCGGGTAAACTTGAAGCGAAAACAGTTGAGCGAGGATCGTTAGCTGGGAAAATCGCGTGCGCAGAATGACAATCTGAACAAGTCGCAACTTTTATATCGCCAATTAAAATCCTCTGCCCGTGAACGCTCGTCTTGTACTTTTCAAATTGGTCTGTTGGCAACCCGGGGTTAAATTTTTTCATATAATTCGCATCGCTATGACACTTTGAACACAACCTTATTTCACTTGTGGGATATACAGGAGACCTCGGATCAGAAGCCCTTTTTATTCCGTGCGCCCCGTGACAAGTCACACAAGTTGCGATCTCGCTTTTACCGTGAACGCTTGCCTTAAAAAGTTTAAATTGAGCAACATCAATCTTTGAATTAAACTTTTTCATCTTCCCATCGTCAGCATGGCATTTTAAGCAAACATCAACAATCCTATCACCCTTTGGAATCCCTATAAATCCTTTTTCTTTGCTCATAGCTATGTCCATATCATCGCTTGTTCTGTCACCGCCGTGACAGTCAGCGCAGGAAATGCCCAATTTAAAATGAACATCTTCGGAATAAAGTGATGTCGGTTTATCGCCAACAGCGTCTTTATGACAATTATAACAGCCGTCTTTATTTTGAGCGAAAGAAATCAAACTCAAAAAGAATAAAGAAAGGAAAATTTTCCGCGCCATTATATCAAAATTTTTTGTTTTAACTTAACACATAACCAAGTATTGTCATGGTCAACATGTAAATCAAAACGAACAAACCGATCAAATTTATCAATCTGTTTCTGTATCCATTTTTCGTTTTAACATCCCAAAACGGGACAAGAAGCCAAAGTATTCCAGCCACCGTAAACATCAGAACTCCGAAAAACTCGCCTTCAAGGAAAAGGACCTTTGGAGGCAGAAGCTTCAAAGTTTGATACATAAACAGAAAATACCATTCCGGTTTTATCCCAGCCGGGGCTGGAGCAAACGGATCGGCTTTTTTGCCGAGTTCCCATGGGAAAAATACAGCAAGGATTGCAAGTATATTCAAAATTATGAGCCACAACAAAAGATCGCGAAGCAAAAAGTTTGGGAAAAACGGTATATATTTTCTCCTCTCAGGCGGTAACTTCTCCCACTCAGGGGGCTCGCTCATCCCTTGAACTTGTATAAACAAAAGATGAAGGAAAAGTATAACTGTAAAAATCCCGGGAAGGATTGCAACATGCAAGCCAAAAAATCTGGCAAGCGTTGCCCCGGTTACATCTTCACCACCGCGGACAATTTTTAACAAATCCTTCCCTATCCAAGGTATTGAACCGATAATTTCCGTTCCAACTTTCGTCGCAAAAAAAGCAAGCTCGTTCCAAGGCAAAAGATATCCACTAAAACCGAAAGTCAAAGCAAGAACTAAAAGTAAAAACCCAGTAACCCAAGTCAATTCCCTCGGTTT
>JAPYWO010000211.1 GCA_028276305.1 Candidatus Thermokryptus sp. | reverse complement strand
GAAGTTTTTTAAGGGAGTTTTTGACTTTATCGTTATCCCTTTCGCTCCGAAGTTTTTTCAGGCGTTCAATTTGTTTTTTTATCGCTTCATCGTTTAGTTTGAAAATTTCAATTTTTTGTTTTTCATCTGTTTTAAATTCATTTACCCCGACGATGATTTTTTCTTTTCTCTCAATTTTCATCTGGTATTCATATGCGCTTTTTGCGATTTCGTTTTGGATGAACCCTGATTCAATTGCCTTTATTGCGCCACCCATTGCTTCAATTTTATCAATATATTCCCAGACCCTTTTTTCAATTTCATCCGTTAGATATTCAACGAAATAACTTCCCGCAAGCGGGTCAATTGTATCTGTTACGCCACTTTCATAGGCGATTATTTGCTGTGTGCGTAGAGCTGTTGTTGCGGATTCTTCAGTTGGTAAAGCGAGCGCTTCATCTTTTGCGTTAGTGTGAAGTGATTGGCAACCACCAAGTACAGCAGCAAGCGCTTGTATTGTAACCCTGACGATATTGTTTTCAATTTGTTGAGCTGTTAGAGTTGAACCACCCGTTTGGGCGTGAAATCTAAGTTTTAACGCTTCTTCATTTGTCACACCGAATTTTTCCTTCATTATCTTCGCCCAAATCCTACGAGCTGCTCTGAACTTGGCAATCTCTTCAAAGAAATTGTTATGCGCGTTGAAGAAAAAAGAAAGCTGTTGCCCGAATTTATTGACATCAAGTCCAGCTTTTATAGCCGAGCGCACATATTCAATCGCATTTGCAAATGTAAAAGCAAGCTCTTGAACTGCATTAGCCCCTGCCTCGCGAATGTGGTAACCGCTGATTGAAATGACATTCCATTTCGGAAGATTTTCATTGCACCATTGAAATATATCAACTATGAGTTTCATTGATTCTTTAGGTGGATAAATGTAGGTCCCTCTGGCTATATACTCTTTCAGGATGTCGTTTTGAATCGTCCCGGAGATTTTTTTAAGGTCTGCTCCTTGTTTCTTCGCAACCGCCACATACATAGCAAGTAAAATCGCAGCGGTTGCGTTTATTGTCATTGATGTGGTTATTTTTTCAAGGTTTATCCCATCAAAGAGAATTTCCATGTCTTGAAGCGAGTCAATCGCAACACCAACTCTTCCAACCTCCCCGTCAGCCATTGGATGGTCAGAATCATAGCCCATTTGAGTTGGCAGGTCAAATGCAACAGATAATCCCATTTGACCGTGTTCAAGTAGGTATTTGAATCTTTTATTCGTCTCTTCCGCTGTCCCGAACCCGGCGTATTGTCTCATCGTCCAAAGTCGTCCGCGATACATCGTTGGATATACTCCTCTTGTAAATGGATATTCACCGGGGAAGCCAAGCTTTTCAATGTAGTCAAAATTTTCATCGGGGAGATAAAACCTGTCTATTTCAATGCCGGAATCTGTTTGGAATGAACTTTTCCTTTCTTTGAATTTACCCGAATGCAAAAATTTATCTTCCCATTCCGCTTTTTTCATTTTTAATTCTTCGCTCATCGCTTTTGAACTTTTTGTTTTATTTTTCCGCAATTCCGGGTTTATATCTGTAAATTAAATTTAAGAGAACTCTTCCAACTTTTTCCAAACTCTGCGGTGAACACTTGTCGGGCGTGTCCTCAACTGTGTGCCAATACGGATAGTCAAAATCAATTATATCAATCGTTCTGATCCCAACCTCGTTTAAAGGGATATGGTCATCGTAAACATTGTGTTTGATTTGATCTTTGAATTCACTTATCCCAAGTTCGCGCGCAATTGACCAGACATAATTTACAACATCAGGTGCGTATTTCATTGAGTTCTCCTCTTTGAAAATTTGTAAGTCCTTATCCCCGACCATATCAAGCAGAATTCCAAATTGCGGTAAATAGTTCGCTTGTTTATTCTTTGCGAAGTATTTTGAGCCGATGCAAAAGTTTTCAAGGTCACCGGATATTCCGAGGTCTTCACCGTCAAAGAAGATGATGTCAACCCCTATTGGTGGTGGGTTATTTTTTAAAATCCTTGCGATCTCAAGTAGAACCGCAACACCACTTGCTCCATCGTTTGCCCCCGGAACAGGTTGAATTCTCTTTGACGCCTCTTTTTCTTCATCAGCGTACGGTCTTGAATCCCAATGTGCGCAGAGGAGAACTCTAAAACCAGAGTTTAAATTGAACGAGGCGATTATATTTGTGAGTTTAAAACTTTTGCCAAGGTATGAATGTGTAAATTCCTGAAGTTTGACCGCATCTGCATATTTTGAAATTTCAGAATAAAGAAAATTTTTGCACTCTTCATGTGATTTTGAGTTTGGGACGCGAGGTCCAAATGAGACCTGCTTTTCAAGAAACCAAAATGCTGAATCAGCGTTAAAGTTTGGAACTTGAACTTGTTTTTCAATTTGCTTTTGTTGTTGGTCTGGTTTTTTTTCGGACTTGCAACTTAGGAGGAAAATTAGCAAAATTAAAATAGGTGTTTTTGACATCTCATCGTGAAATTAAATTTTGAAAGAGCACAAAGTAAAATAAAAAAGCGCGGGATAAATTTCAATTCAACGATGGCCTTTTACAGAACTTTACATTCTTGGGATGTTTCACCTGATGAAGCGATAAAGATTCAAAACCAGCTCAGGAACCTCGTCAAGGTGGAAAAACTTGTCGGCGAAATTCGTTATATAGCCGGGGCGGATATATCTTTTGATAAAGGTTCAAATGTGGTTTATGCTGGTGTCCTCGTTTTGAAGTTTCCGGAACTTGAAGAGGTTGATCGTTCGCTTGTTGTAACGGAGGTTAACTTTCCGTACATACCCGGGCTTTTATCTTTCCGTGAGTCGCCAGCATTGATAAAGGCGTGGGAGAAGATTAAAATCGTCCCGGATGTGGTTATGATTGATGGTCAAGGAATAGCTCATCCGCGAAGGTTCGGGATAGCATCGCATTTCGGGGTTTTGGTTGATAGACCAACAATTGGTTGTGCGAAAAGTTTGCTCGTTGGAGTATACGAAGAACCGAAGGATGAAGCTGGAAGTTTTTCTTATCTTTATGATTCTGGCGAGATAATCGGAGTTGCTTTGAGGACGAGGGATAATGTTCAACCTGTATTTGTATCAGTCGGGCATAAAATCACACTTGATGAGTCAATTGAAATCGTCATGAAGACGGTTCGCGGTTATAGAATACCTGAGCCGACGCGACAGGCACATTTGATCGTTAATGCCCTTCGCCGTGGCGAAATCAAACCCGGGACGAGGACAAATCCCGAACAGGGGAGTTTATTTTGAATGGGTTAAAGTAGCCATAAACGAGATGCGGGAACTCTTCTTTCAAAAGTTTCATCACATTTTTAACCCCGAGTTTTTCAATCTTTCCATCAACTCCAATCAGCTCAAGATACCAATCCGGGTCAATGTTAAAGTTTCGCCATTGAATCATTGATATGTCTGTTTCTTTTATGAGTTTTCTCATCGCTTGATATTCTTCCACCCAATCGGTCAAACCTGGAAATACGAAATAATTTACAGAAACCCAACGGTTGAATTTCCTTGCTATCTTAATTGAACTTACGACATCGTCAAAAGTATAGTTGTTCGGTCTGTAATATCTGTGATAAATCTCCGGTATAGCGCTGTTCATGCTGACGCGGATGCTGTCAAGACCAGCTTCACAAAGTTGTTCAATGGCTTCGGGTTTGCTTGCGTTTGTGTTTAAGTTTATAACGCCTCGTTTCGTTCGTTTTCTTATTTCTTTTATCGCTTCCTTTATGACTTCCCAAACGAGGAGTGGTTCTCCCTCACAACCTTGACCGAAGCTGACGATTGGATTTGGTGCGTTTTCAAGGTGTGGCACAGCGATTTCCAATATTTCCTCAACACTTGGGATAAATGTCAATCTATCTTGCGTGCTTGGTATTCCTGCCTCTCTCGGTTGGTAAGAAATACATCCGATGCAATTCGCATTGCAACCTG
>JAPYWO010000210.1 GCA_028276305.1 Candidatus Thermokryptus sp. | reverse complement strand
CTTTACGCCCCGGGACATCTTTACAAACGCATCGGCGTTATCCTAACCGAGCTTGTCCCCCAAGACCACGCCCAAACCCATCTTTTCATCACCCCTGACGAAAGAAAAGAAACCATTTCAAAGCTAATTGACAAGATAAACACCCGTTTCGGAGTAAACATCCTTCACCTTGCCTCTTCCATCCCCTCAACCCCACCCCCACCCCACATCATCCAAATAAACCTTTAACCCCAAATCAACCACTCAAATGCAGGATAGAACAAAAGTGAGAGGTGCCGTTAAATTCTTTTCTCTTCATCAACCCTCTCCACCCTGCGGGAGAGGGTAAGGGTGAGGGGGTATTAAAATCTTTTCCTCCGTTTTATCTCCCCTTGCGGGAGAAAACAAAAGTGAGGGGGCTGTTAAATTCTTCCTTTTTCTTCCTTCTTCACCCATGGGAGAGGGTCAGGGCGAGGGCTCTGTTAAAAACCAAACAAAAAAATCAAAACAAATACCCATCGGCACTTAAATATCTTATATCACTTCCAGTTTCCTTATCCTTAATTCTCCCAGTTACCTTGCGAATATATCCCTCCCAATCCTCATCCTCATATTGATATAAAACGAAATCATCACCTAACTGTGCTCAGCTAACCACCATAAAAATTGATTTCTAACGAAAAAGTCCGCATTAAAAAATCACATAATACACAAGTGAAGGAACTTCCTCTTATTTCGTTATCTTAACTACAACTGAATCCACACTCATAGAAGCAAATAACCCGTATGAATTTTCAACACCAACCGACGGAAATCTATATTTGGAGGAAACATAGTTCGCATAGTTATCGTCCGTTGCATAAATTCGCACAATATAATCACCATACCTTTTCACATTTATATCTATATTAGCCCATTCATCGTATGTAAAGAATTCTTTTATTTTCCCCCTCCCGCAAATAACTGTATCAGGATATTGGAAACACACCGGCGGACTTAGAACCTCAATGATATATAAACCAACCCCTGTACCCTTTGACCACTTCAAATTTATATGAACTGTATCCCCTTCAACCGCCTTTATTTCAACATACTTGTTAACTGGCTCTATGATTTCAAAACTATCTGGCACTATGGTTTCCCCAGATATTAAATAATCACCTACGATAATTTTTAACTCGTAAACTTTACCCGGCTTTACAAACCCAATTGAATCCACTGTATATACCCCACGCCATAATGTATCCTCATTTAATCTCACCCCATTTATCTCCACAATTGCACCACTTACTCCTTGACTCTTACCTAAATTCGCTGAATTTATCTTAACAGTTTGTGAACTGGATGATGTCAAAAGTATGGAGAAGACGCTATATTTAAACTTGTTTAACGGTTCAACTGGAATGGAGCAAGACGAAAACATCGCAGCTATGAAAATGGAAAAGCTAAAAATTGAAATTAAAACCAACGACCGCTGAAAACGGAAAACCATCAAAATACTCCTCTTCATATGTCCTTTCATCATAACCTATCAATGTTCTGTTTTTTCTGGCATATAAGTTTATAACAGTTAAAAATGGCTCTATTTTTAAATCCTTACCATAAACCTTGATATTGAACTTACTTTTAAGTGTAACATCAAGTCGGTGATGGTTTTGCTCCCTTAAGTTATTTAAGTATATGTAAATTGGCTCATATTCTAAATAAGGGGGATATCCCCTCGTTGGCATTCCCAATAAATACGGCTTTGAATAAGGCAATCCACTATTAAATACCCAGCTAAATGATACATCAACTTTTGGGGTTAATTTGACCATGGCCAATATCTTTAAGTTATGCATTAGATCAAAATTCCCTGGAAATCTTGCCCCTTCTTGAGCTCTTATAACTCTGTTAAATGAATAACTTATAATTGAATTAAATTCTGAAAAAGCAAACCTCACAAAAACATCAACCCCATAAGATGACTCACCATAAAATTTTTTCTCCAAATCAATTTCACTTATATACGGTAACCTTAAACGCTTCTGCAAGTATAACTCACACTTTACATTCAATTTCCCAGCTGGATCATTGCTTTCTACCCCAAAACTTAAATCCGTTGAATACGGGTATGCGTCTCCCTCAGACGGAAATGGCAGTTTGAATTCACTGTATACCTCACCCCTGAACCTTTCCCCAAATTGGACGAACATTTGAAAATTTCGCTTGAAAGCCATAAATATGTCAAACGATTTATAAAGATAATCAACTCTAATATATGGTGTCAAAATCGTTCTGTTAAGCCATTTAAGATAATCACCCCTAAAGCCAAGGTCAATGTTAAATCTATATCCCGTCTTGAATTTAAAATTCAAAAAACCACCCGCCGACCAATTCTTCCAAATGTAATCATATAAAGACGGTGCAAAATCAAAAAAAACTTCTTGTGGTGGGTTTACAATACCAGATAGTACCTCAGAGTTGATGTCCCAAGCATATCTTAAATTCACTACATCAAAATTAAAACTGGAATATATATCAATCGCTTCACCACTAAAATAAAAATTAAATTTCAGCCCGTAATTTGTAATTTTATTCCTAACATTGATTATCTCCACTCTCTCCACAATTTTTGACTCCCTATTTAACCAGTCAATTTGTACATCTGTGCGAGTTGAAAAAGATGTAAAGTAAAATAAAACCTCACTTTTTACCCCCTTATCAGTATAAATCCATCGCAAACCATGAATTGAATTGCCCCAGGTCAACGGCTCATCTCTAACCCTCCTTTTCCAATCATTGAATTTCTCCCACTTTAAAATGTCATAAACATCACGACTGAAATAGATGAAATATCTAAAGCTTGATTTGCCTAAGTCGTAAAATGTCTTCAAATGGAAATCGTAAAAGTAATACGGAAAACCGAAAATATCATAATAAGTTCTCCTGAACCCAGATATAAATCCAAAAGAAGAAATCGGCAGATTTACGCCTATCCTTGTGGTTAAAAGAGACAAAGAACCATTTAAGCTAAATTTTGATGTGTCTAATTCCTTCGTTGATACATCTAAAATGCCAGAAAGTGTTCCATAATAGTAAAGCGGATATGCCCCTGTGTATAAATTTACGCTACCTACAATGTCAGGGTTAATAGCACTAACTAAACCACCAAAGTGATATGGATTTAATATCCTGACGCCATCCATCATCATTATGTTATAATTTGGATCTCCACCCCGAATTGAAAATTTAGATGTAAGGTCATTTACCCCAGTAACCCCGGGCAAAAACCATGCCCCTCTTAATACATCCGTCTCAACAATTGTTGGAGCATTATGCAAATCAACCGCCCGTAATCTGTATGTTGCCATACTCGCCAAAAAATTTCCCTTCGCTTCCACCGTAACCGTGTCAAGGTGATATTCAAGCGGGGATAAATATATATCAAACTTTAAGTTTTTTACCTCAATATCAATTCCCTTTTTAAAATCGTGATAACCCACCTTTCTTGCTGTTATCAAAGCCCCAAGGTCTTTTAAATCAAAGGATGAATCAAACCTAATAATATAATAACCTCTCTTATCCGTCGTTGCCCTTTCCTCAGAAATAAATCTTTTCCCAATTGAAAACTTAATCGTAATTTCTACACCTTCTATCGGTTCATATGTCCTGGCATCAAAAACAAATCCTTCTATCCTCACCTGCCCAAAACAAACACCCCAAAGTAAAATTAATATTAAGGTGAATTTCCTACTCATAAACCCACATCAAGCATAAATCAACATTGTTATTCCCTCCCAAAAATCAATTTAACCTTAACATAAATCCAAGCCCAAACCTATGCGTTGTCCTTCTGAAAATGCCTCCACTTTTTGCAAAATTGTATGCATATCTTAACATAATCCCCACCTTACTACCCTCATACCCCAATCCAAACCCATAAGAAAGAACATTAACCTTCCCATTAAAATCAGTATACTTATGGACATAGACAACGCGGTTCCCCAAAA
>JAPYWO010000209.1 GCA_028276305.1 Candidatus Thermokryptus sp. | reverse complement strand
GGGTTTGTTTGAGGGGCAGTTTGTAAGGTCTGAATTGAAAAGCAAAGTCATTGAAATAAATTACAAAGGCAAAAAAAGAATCCTTGACTTCAATAAATTAGAAATAAATGAAAAATGAAAATGAAAAGAAGGGAATTTTTGATTTTCAGCACCGCTTTTTTATCGCAAATATCCGAGAGCAAATTTAAATTTTTCTCCCGTCATCCTGAACCGATAAGTTATACAACCGAAAATGGAAAACCATTTGAGAAATTTTACACTCAAAGAATGCATCCCGATTACATAACTACTCTACCGGGAGTTGAATACTTCTTCCTTGGCAACGGGGAGATAATAGCTGTAATTCAACTTTGCCAAGATGAAAGAACAAACGCATCTCTTTTCGGTTTAACCCTATGGGATGCTGAAAGATTCACGAGGAAATGGAGCACATTCCTTTATCATCCAGAACGTGGCTTTGAGAACACTAAATTGACGGTAAAATTCGGTGACGAATTCTTTACACTTGATAGAGGTAATTTCAAAAAAATATACTGGGATTTAGATCGTGGATTTCCTGTGGTCAAATTAATATGGGGGAACGAGAAACTTGAAGTTGAAGAGGAATTTTTTGTCCCTATTGAAGGGAAAATTTTGTTCAGGAATATAAAAGTTACAAATAAAACAAACATTGAAATTCCAACCTCGCTTCGTCTTCAACTTTACCCTAACTTCGGATTGTTTGATGAAATTTCCACGAGTGAAAAAGATAAAACCGCTTATGCAAAGGGCTATACTACTTTGAAACTTCAAACTTTATCTGAAAACGCTAAAACCTCCGGTAGATATGATTTATGGGTGGAATTGGAAAAGGGTGTAAATAACGCCATCTACATTTATTCGCTTTCGGAGACAAAGGGAAGGGAACAAAAAATGACAAGCAAAAATTTTATAGTCATAACTAAAAAAACAAGCTCTTTTTGGAATGATAAAACGAAAATTGAAACAGATAGTGAAGTTTTAAACTCTTTATTCAATGTTTCAAAAATTTGCCTTAAATCAACAATTGCAAAAAGCGGGAAGAGGGATTCAGGGATTTGGCAATATAACATGGAATGGGTCAGGGATGATTCAATGTTTCTAATTGGCTTGTTGATGTGTGGCTTCTTTGAAGAGGCAAAAACGATGTTGATGAAGATGTTGGAAAAATTCGTCGGTCCAGAAGGACAGACAATTGAGTCAAGTAGATGGTTTGGATATGAGCTCACAGAGCTTGATCAAAACGGTGAGCTTTTATACGCCCTCTGGTCGTATGTTTGCTGGACGGGTGATTTTGAAATACTTAAAAGATACTGGGATAAAATAAAACTTGTCGCCGAGTTCCCGCTTAAAGATGTATTCTGGGATAAGACGACCAAACTTTTGAAAAATAAAAGGGAATTTTGGGAAAGGACGGATACATTTGGAGTTGAGGAGGGCTACGAACTTGCTTATCAGTTTTGGGTGTCATTCGGTTTGGAAAAAGCATCAGAACTTGCAAAGAAACTCGGCTATGATGCGCTTTCACGACGGTGGTCATTAGCAGCTGATGAAATTAAAAATTCAATGATTAAGATTATGGTTCATAACGATGAAACAGGGAAAAAGTTTTTCATAAAGCGTAGAAAGGTTAACGGTGAATGGCAAAGATATTTTATCCCGCCCGATAGAAAAAGAATGCCTCAAAACTCACCTATAGCAACTGAACCACTTCCATCTGCCGAACCGGACACATCCGAAGTTTTGCCAATTGTTTATGGTTTTGTTGACCCAAATGATGATATTTGTATAGGGACACTTGAAAGGATTGAAAAATTGTGGAATCAACGCTGGAACTACGGTGGGTATGAAAGATATGATAGCTCAAGTGAACCAGAGCCACCGGGTCCATGGCCATTTGCATCACTCTTTGTTGCAAGGGCATATATGGAAATGAATGATCAAGAAAAGGTATGGCGTGTGCTCAACTGGCTTTACAATATAAACGGGGGAAAATCAGGGGCTTGGTTTGAGTATTATCCCGTTGAGCAATTAACACCGCCTCTTCCACCTATTGGTATCGTTGGCTGGACATGGGCAGAGCTTGTTGCACTTGTCATCTATCATATTGTTGGAATTAGACCAGAAATTGAAAATATAAAGATAAAACCATCTCTTTTGAAAAACTTAAACTTCATCAATGCAAATTTTAAAATAAGACAAATGGAGATTGACCTATCTATTGAAAGAGGCAAGGAAATCTTCGCAATCGTGGGCGATAAAAAAGTTGAAATGAAAAATCAAACATTGACAGTTCCTTATTCGCAGGGCAAAATGAAAATAAAAATATCTACAATATGAGGTACTTTAAATTTAAAACGATTGAACAAATTAAAGCAGAGGTTGATCATCTCGGTCTTGGTGAGTTTATAAAATTTGACGAAAAACTTGAAGCGATTTTTAAGCCGATAAGAATTGGGAAATTGACAATTGGAAATCGGCTTGCGATTCACCCGATGGAAGGTTGCGATGGCACTTTGGATGGTAAACCCGATGAGCTCACATTCAGAAGATGGAAAAGATTTGGTGCAAGCGGTGTAAAATTGATATGGGGTGAAGCAACAGCCGTGGTGGAAGAGGGAAGGGCAAATCCAAGACAACTTCTTTTAAATGAAAAAAATTTGAGCGAGTTCGCAAAGCTTGTTCAAATAACAAGAAAAGCACACAAGGAAACCTGGGGTGATGATTCTGATCTTGTCATAGGCATCCAATTGACCCATTCAGGAAGATGGAGCTATAAAAAACCGATAATCGCATTTCACAACCCAGTTGTAGATAGATTAACTTATATTGATAAAGCGAAGAAAATAGCAATTGACGAAAACTATCCCGTCGTGTCGGATGAATATCTTGAACGACTTGAGGATGAATTTGTAAAGTGCGCAAAACTTGCCTTTGAAGCTGGGTTTCAATTTGTGGATATAAAACAGTGTCACACATACCTTTTAAATGAACTTCTCGCTGGAAAAACAAGGGTCGGGAAATATGGTGGTGACCTCCAAAATAGAACAAGGTTTGTTAGAAATGTCATCAACAAGATGAAATCAGAACTTGGTGATAAAATTGAAATTGCCTCCCGCGTCAATGTGTTTGACTGCATACCTTTCATCAAAGATACAAGCGGAATAGGTAGACCGGTTGATCACCCTATACCATATGTATTTGGTTTTGGAGTAAATGAAGAAAACCCTCTTGAACCCGATCTGGAAGAGCCAATACAAATGATTAAAATTCTATCGTCAATGAGTGTTAAGTTAATTAACATTTCAATGGGAAGCCCTTACTATAATCCTCACATTGGCAGACCATTTGAAACACCGCCAATTGATGGATACGAACAACCGGAGCACCCGCTTGTCGGCGTAGCGAGACATTTTAAACTGACAGCGGAGATAAAAAATGCAGTTGGTGGTGATGTTGCAATTGTTGGAACTGGATATAGTTATCTAAGGGAGTTCTTTATCTTCGCAGCTGAGGCAAACATTAAAGAAGGAAGGACTTCAATCGCTGGTATTGGTAGAGGTGCTCTTGCGTATCCCGATTTTCTCATTGATTTAAAAAGATACGGAAGATTGAATCCTTCAAAGGTCTGTATCACTATAAGCCACTGCACAAACTTGATGCGTTCAAAACATAATGAACTTGGGCAATTCCCGACAGGTTGCGTTCCTCGCGATAAAGTTTATGCTGAAATTTTCAAAATCGCAAGAAAGACCAGCCCATTTTGATTTCTCCCGCTGTTAAGTTTTACTTTCAGGGTTTGTATTGTTATATTTTTAAAAAGCAACAAATAAATTTTTTAGAGATGGGTGATTTGGTTTTAATTTTCAAATACAAAATCGTCTCAATTTTCAAGTCAGCTTTTGATTCAAAGTGGGGAAGCGTTTTAAAAGAACTCGCTTCAATTATTGTTTTCACAGGTTTCGCTCTCTCAAC
>JAPYWO010000208.1 GCA_028276305.1 Candidatus Thermokryptus sp. | reverse complement strand
AGGATAGATTTGGCAATGTGATTGAGGAAGCGAAACCAGAGAAAAGGGTTGTGATAAGTCCTGAGACCGCTTACATAATAACTGACATGCTTGAGGATGCTGTTAACTCTGGGACAGGGACTCGCGTTAGGCAGTTTTTCCATCTACCTTGTGCTGGAAAAACCGGCACAACGCAGGACTTCGCGGACGCTTGGTTCATCGGTTATACGCCAAACCTTGTGGCTGGCGTTTGGCTTGGCTTTGATGATAGAAGAATAACTTTCGGTGGAACTTTCGGTCAAGGCGGTAGAGCAGCTGCTCCAATGTGGGGAAGATTTATGAAATATGTCTACGACGACCCAGATATAAATATGCCTATACTTGATTTTGAACAACCCCCCGATGTTGTAACCGCTACGGTTTGCGCTGAGTCCCAAAAACTTGCTACCCCTTATTGCCCGCAGAAGATAACCGACCTATTCATAAGAAAGTATCTCCCAACAAAAGAGTGTGACATCCATACATCGGAGCAAAAACCAAGGATTATGTTCTAATGCTGATAAATTTTAGAAAAATAATTTTGCTTGTTTTGTCTTTTGATTTTCTCCTTTCCCAATCCCAAAATGAGGTTAACCTTTGGCGCTTGGCTCAATCTTTTGAAAGGGCTGGTGAGTATGAGCGAGCTTTAAAAATTTATGAAGAACTCTACTTGAAAAATCCCGATAATAGAACCTATCTTGATGCACTTGTTAGATTAAACGCCCAAACAAAAAATTACGACAGAGCTATTTATCTTGCGCGCCTTTGGCTTTCAAATCATCCCGATGACATTGACATGATGTCCAAACTCGGGGATGTTCACTTCAAAGCAGGTAAAGAGAAAGAAGCAATTGAAATATGGGAGAAAATCATCAGGACATATAAAGATAACCCGGGCGTTTACAGGATGGTTGCTGATTATTTAATTCAAAACCGACTTTTTGATAAGGCGATTGAATATCTTACAACAGCTCAAAAAATCGCTGGTGCACCAGAACTTTATTCTTACGAAATAGCGATGCTTTATGAGTTTACTATGAGATTTGACAAGGCGGTTTTGGAGTACATAAAACTTTTGAAGAGAACGCCAAGCATGCTCCCAAGTGTTAAATCAAGGATGTCAGCTTACATAGACAGGGCAGATGTTTTGAAACAAATCATTCCGATACTTGATTCTGAAGCGAGGGCTTCAAAGACGAACATCGGGATACTTGAGCTTTACGCTTGGGTTTTGAACGAGGCGAGAGATTTTGACAAGGCGCTGGATGTTTATAAGCAACTTGACAAAATTACATTCGCAAACGGTGAGGTGATTTTGAACTTTGCGAACGACCTTTTCAATAGGCGAATTTTCAACATGGCTTTAAAGGCATACGATGAGGTGATAAAAAATTTCCCAAATTCAAAGCTTCTTCCAGAGGCGAAATTTGGGTATATTCGTTCTCGTGAGGAAATCCTTCGTCAAAGGTTGAAAAACAAAATTGAAAATGACACGCTTCTTTTTTCAGAGTTCAAAAAGGTTGAAAGTGATTACACCGAAATTTCAAAAGAATTTCAAGCGACAAAATATGAGGCGGAAGCGCTTTTTAGAATTGGGCTTATAGAACTTGATGTTTTCTTTGATCTTGACAGGGCGCAGAGATATTTTGAAGAGGTGGAGAAAAAATTTATGCTTTATCTTGGGAGGGAAGCGATTTTTAAAATAGCGGAGATTTTGACATTGAAGGGGGATTTGAACGAAGCTGAGGAAAAATATAAGTATTTGCTCAACCTTAAAAACTTTCCCGATACTTTAAAGGCAAAATTTTCGCTTGCTCGGGTTTGGTACTATCAAGGTGAATTTGAAAGAGCGAGAAAGGTCCTTGAAGATGTTTCAAAGATAACCTCTTCGGATTACTCAAACGATGCGATAGAATTGCTTTTGAAAATTCAAACAAACCGTTTCCCGTCGGATAAACCGTTGAGAGAATTTGCCCTTGCTGAGTTGAAGCTCAAGCAAAGAAAATACGGTGAAGCGATATCAATCCTTGAAGATATAATCTCAAACTGTTCAAATTGCCCTATTGTTGATGATGCGATTTTCACGCTTGCGATGTCTTATAAAGCGATTGAAAAATTTGATAAGTCAATTGAATATCTTGACATCATCATAAACGATCATCCCGAGAGCATCTACGCAGATGATGCGATGATGGCGAAAGGTATAATTTATCAGGAAAATTTGAATAAGAGAGAGATGGCGATTGACACATTTATGAAACTCATTTCAAAATTTCCGAATTCTATATATGTGAGCGAAGCAAGGAAAAGAGTAAGAGAATTAAGAGGTGAAATACAATGATGAAAAAATTTTCCCTTCTGATTTTTTTTATTTTGGGTTTGGCATCGGGGCAGAATAAAATTTTAATTTATATGGACTTGAAACAAACTGACCATTTGAAGGCGTATGGAATAGCATATTTTGCGCTTAAGCACGGTGTTGATGTTGACTGGCTTTTGAATTATCGCGGTGGCTCGTTTATGATGGACTATCACGATGAGATTGTAAATGAGTGCAGGGTTCGCGGTGTGGCATTTGATGTTATATCAAATTCTGATGCGTTGAAAATCTATGCTTTGATTCAGGATGAAAATAGCAATATGGATGTCGTTCGGCTTGAAAAGGCACCGAAAATAGCTGTTTATGTCCCGCCAAACTTTAGACCTTGGGATGACGCTGTAACACTGGCGCTTGAATACGCTGAAATTCCATACGATAAAATTTGGGATGAGGAAATTTTAAATGGGAAAGTTTTTGAATATGATTGGCTTCATCTTCATCACGAGGATTTCACAGGTCAATATGGGAAATTCTATGCCTCTTTTGGGAAGACACAGTGGTATATTGAGGAGCAGATGATGTATGAGAGAGAAGCAAGGAGGTTGGGGTTTAAAAAGGTATCGGAATTAAAGAAGGCGGTTGCGCGTGGCATAAAAGAATATATTGCCTCTGGCGGTTTTGTCTTCGCTATGTGTTCAGCAACCGATGCGCTTGATATAGCCCTTGCAGCTGAAAACACCGATATATGCGATGTTATGTATGATGGCGACCCACCCGATCCGGATTGTCAGCAGAAACTTGATTTTTCAAAAACACTCGCATTTGAAAATTTCAAACTTGAAATGAATCCATACAGATACGAGTATTCTGATATTGACCTTCCGCCAAGCGATCCACCTCCACTTCGTGACCCTTCAACTGATTACTTCACCCTTTTTGAATTTTCAGCTAAATATGACCCTGTGCCGACTATGTTAACCCAAAACCATGTCAATGTCATTCACAATTTCATGGGGCAAACAACCTCGTTTAACAGGAAAGTCATAAAGAAATCCGTCGTGATACTTGCCGAGAAAGAAGGCACTGACGAAGTTAAATATATCCACGGTAATTATGGGCGCGGGACATTTACATTTCTTGGTGGACACGACCCCGAAGATTATCAACACGCTGTTGGTGACCCACCGACTGATCTATCGCTTCATAAAAATTCGCCAGGATATCGCTTGATTTTAAATAATGTCCTTTTCCCAGCAGCAAAAAAGAAAAAGTTAAAAACATGAAAATTTCACGCAGGGAGTTCATCAAGAAAACAAGCACGGCTATAATCGGTGCTGGTTTGGTGGGGATTAAAGGTTCAAGTGCTGAAATTGAGAAAAGGGAACTTGGGAAGACAGGGCTTAAGGTTACAATTCTGGGTCTTGGGTGCGCTCAAATCGGGGCTTTGCGTAATTTCAAACTTGCAGTTGAAATAATTGAGACAGCGATAGACCTCGGGATAAATTACATTGACACCGCAAGCACATACGGCGACGCTGAAGAGAAAGTCGGTGAAGTTATGAGGTCAAGACGAAATGAGGTCGTACTTGCCACTAAAACGCTTCAACGGGATAAAGAAAGCTCCTGGCGCGAGATAAACACAAGCATTGAGCGATTAAAAACCGATTATG
>JAPYWO010000207.1 GCA_028276305.1 Candidatus Thermokryptus sp. | reverse complement strand
ATTTTTCAAGAGAGATGCTCTCAAAATTTCCAAATGTTACAACTATTGTTAACAATATAAATACCAGAAGAGCGCAGATTTCAACGGGCGAATATGAGAGAGTTTATTTCGGGGACGGGACTATAACTGAAAAGCTTGGCGATTATGTCTTTCGCATATCTTCAAATTCTTTTTTCCAGACGAACACAAAGCAAGCGGAAAAACTTTACAGGAAGATAATTGAATTTGCAAAGTTTAATCCCGATGATGTCGTTTATGATTTTTATTCCGGAACAGGAACGATATCAATTTTTATTTCGTCTTATGTAAGAGAAATCGTTGGGCTTGAGCTTGTTGAAAGCGCTGTTGAAGATGCTTGGAGAAATGCTGAAATTAACGGAGTTAAAAATTGTAAGTTTATATCTGGTGATTTAAGAGATAAACTCTATGTTGATAAATCGTGGATGAAAGAAATTGGAAAACCAAGTGTAATAATTGTTGACCCACCAAGATCAGGCATGCACCCCGATGTAGTGAAAGCGATAGCAAGGATTCAGCCGAAAAAGATAATTTATGTCAGTTGTAATCCAACAACCCAAGCAAGGGATGTGAAGTTGCTGCTTGAGTACAACCCAAACTATGTTATAGAGTTGCTCCAACCGGTTGATATGTTCCCGCATACTTATCACATTGAGAACATAGCAGTTCTACAACTTAAAAACTAAAAAGGTGCGAAAGATGAAAGTTAAAACTTTCCTTTTGGTTCTTTTAATTGTATCCTCCACAGTTGCACAAAAATTAAATTATCCACCGAGTAGAACCGTTGATGTAGTTGATGATTATCATGGGTTTAAAGTTCAAGACCCGTATCGTTGGCTTGAGGATTTTGAATCAGATGAAGTTAAACAATGGGTTGATGCTCAAAATCAGCTTACCTTTGACTTCGTTCGCTCTGTTCCGTTTTACGAGAAGATAAAGGTTAGATTGACTGAGTTGATGAATTATCCCAGATATTCCGTTCCAGTTAAAGCCGGGAAAAGATATTTCTTCTTCAAAAACGATGGTCTTCAAAATCAATCCGTTCTATTTATGCGCGAGGGGTTGAAGGGCAGAGATATTCTTGTAATTGATCCAAACAAATTCAGTGAAGATGGAACAATCGCGCTTATGAATTTATCTTACAGCAAAGACGGTAGATATCTCGCTTATGGTGTTTCTGTTAGCGGTAGCGACTGGCAGGAAATAAAGATAAGAGATGTCTTAACTGGAAAAGATTTTGATGAGGTTTTAAAATGGTGTAAGTTCTCAAGAATAGCTTGGTTGCCTGATAATTCGGGATTTTATTATAATCGTTTCCCTGAGCCTGGAACGGTGCCGAAAGGGGAGGAAAACAATTATAACAAGGTTTATTTTCATAAACTTGGAACTCCTCAATCGGAAGATAAACTTATTTATGAAAGACCCGACGCAAAGGAATTAAATTTTTATCCGCAGATCACGGAAGATGGTAAATATCTGATATTGACTGTCACCCACGGGACAAGCCCCAAAAATAGAATTTATTATCGCAAGTTAAATAGCAATGATGACTTCATTCGCCTTCTTGACGAAGCGGACGCAAGTTATGATTTCATTGGTAATAAAGGTGATGTTTTTTACTTCGTGACGGATTTAAATGCACCAAGGTATAGAATTATAGCAATTGATGTAAATAAACCGGAAAGGAAAAATTGGGTTGAGGTGATCCCGGAGAAAAAGTCAGTTATATCAAATGCGCAAATAATTAATAACCATTTCGTCATTGTGTATACAGAAGATGTGAAACATAAGATTGAGATTTACACACTTGATGGGAAATTTGTTAAGGAGATAAAACTCCCAACTGCTGGGACTATTTCCGGGCTATCGGGAAAGCAAAAGGATACGGAGATGTTTTTCGGCTTTACTTCATTTTTGTTCCCATTGAATGTTTATAGGTATGATTTTAAAACGGGGAAGCTTGAATTGTTTTTTGAGTCAAAACTTAATGGCTTTAATGCGAGTGATTATGTCGTGAAGCAAGTATTTTACGAGTCAAAAGATGGGGTTAAAGTGCCGATGTATATAATTCACAAGAAGGATTTAAAACTTGATGGAAATAACCCTGCTTTGCTTTATGGTTATGGTGGTTTTAATATAAGTATAATGCCATCGTTTTCAGCTATAAGATTGCTTTGGCTTGAGACTGGTGGAGTTTATGCGGTGGCTAATTTACGAGGTGGTAGCGAATACGGTGAGGAATGGCATCAGGCGGGAATGCTTGATAAAAAACAGAATGTCTTCAATGATTTCATCTCCGCCGGTGAGTGGTTAATTAAAAACGGTTATACAAATTCAAAGAAACTCGTTATCAATGGAAGAAGCAATGGGGGATTGCTTGTATCTGCGTGTATGGTTCAAAGACCCGATTTATTCGGTGCGGTGGTTTGTGAAGTTCCTGTTATTGATATGCTCAGATATCACAAATTTACCGTGGGAAGGTATTGGATACCCGAATATGGTAATGCTGAAGCAAATCCAGAACATTTCAAATTTCTTTATGCATATTCTCCGCTTCATAATGTCAAGAAAGGCGTAATTTATCCACCGACCATTATAACGACCGCTGACCACGATGATAGGGTTGTTCCGTTGCACGCTTATAAATTTACAGCGACACTTCAATCGGCTAACGCTGGGGATACACCGATTTTGCTCAGGGTTGAAACGAAAGCCGGTCACGGAGCTGGGAAACCAACTTCAAAAATAATTGAAGAGCAAACGGATATTTATGCTTTCGTGTTTAAAGTTCTCGGGATAAATTACTGATCGTGTGATATTAATCACAATTGTAACTTGATCTATTTTTTATTTTTGAAGAAAAAAAACGGAGGTTGCTATGTCGGGCAGAAAATTCCTTTTAATTCTGGCTTGTTTAGTTTTTCTCCCTTCAATTTTAACCTCTCAAGCGCAAGAATGGGTTAAGTTTGAAGCAACATGGATTAATGACATCGCTGTAGAAGGAAGATATGTATGGATTGGAACGAGTGGATATGGACTGGGGCGACTTGATACGGTAACGGGGCAAATAACCTGGTATAATACCAGAAGCAATCCACGACTGCCAGATGACTGGGTATATGCCATTGCTATTGATGATTCTGGAAACAAGTGGCTTGGTTTAGGTTCTTATTATTTTGCTAAGTTTGACGGGAATCGGTTTATAAGTGTTTATAGTGGGGACCCTGTGACGGCTGTTGCGGTAGATGATTCAGGGTATGTATGGACTGGGGATAGCAGAGGCGCTATTACTCGGTACGATAGAAGAAACTTTCCGCCTAGGTCCTCTTGTGGGAGCGGTCGTCCCGGTCGGGTTAACAAGATTCTATTTGATGATTCAATGAATGTTTATGTGGCTTACGAAGATTCTCGTGATTTTTATAAGCTGGTCTGGGATAGTACTGAATTTTGTGGATTTAAACTTGTAACTGCATTTTCGTTTGGTCTTTCTGATTGGCTGTTTACGGCAAATTATGATAGAAAGAGAAAAGTTTTCTGGATATCGTCTTGGAATGGTATGTACAAGTGGGATAAAGTAAACCCACCTCAAAGTGTAGCAATCCCCTCTGTTTACTTCTATGATGTGAAAAGGTGGGGATTCTGGTGGTATCACACTTTATATTCAATTTCAATAGACACGCTGTTTGGTAAAGTGTGGTTCGCATTTCAAAACCATGCACTTGGATCCGGTAATTATCCCTATGGCACTTTTGATTTGGGGGTTGAGGTAACTATGTATCCTGGTGGTGTCTTTAGTTTTGATGGTACTTCGTGGGCAGGATACAGACCAAACAATTCACCGCTACCTAACGCAGATGCTAAGGTGGTTTATGTTGATAACAAAACTGGAAATGTTTGGGTTGGATTAAGAGGAGCTGTTGCGGTCTTTAACGGTAGTAACTGGAAAGTGTATTATATCCCAGAAAATAATATCGCATCTGGATGGGTCAGTTCAATTGCTGTGGATAAATTCGGGAACAAGTGGTTTGGCA
>JAPYWO010000206.1 GCA_028276305.1 Candidatus Thermokryptus sp. | reverse complement strand
GTAGCTGGATTTATTGTGCCTTCAACTTTTATGACATAAACAAAATTATCGGCAAAATTAGGCACACTCGCAAAAAACAATAGGAAAATTAATTTTCTCATCACAAGGGAATTGATTTATTTGTCTTCCAAAGACAATTTTACGAAAAAAGTTGCTTTGTTGCAAGAAAACGAAACAAAGCCAAAGGGAACTCAAACGAGCGGGGAAATCCCAAAGCATTTGACAATTTATCCAAATTTTATTATATTAATCGCAACTTTTTCTTTAAAAATTTAGGCAAAAACAAAATTTTTCTAAAGAAATGATCACTCTTGACGAAATTGACCTTAAAATTTTAAAAATGCTTCAAGAAAATGGCAGAATGAAACGAAACGAAATCGCCCAAGCCACTGGGTTGTCGGTTCCATCTGTAAGTGAAAGGATGAAAAAACTTGAAGACGCTGGAATTATAAAAGGTTACACCGCTATCCTTGACTCAAAAAAACTTGGTAAAGATATAACTGCGTTTGTGTTCGTTAGCATTGACTCATCAAAAAATTACCCGCTTTTCATTGAGCGTGTGATGGATGTTGATGAGATACTTGAATGTCATTCAATCACTGGGGAGGGTTCACATCTATTGAAAGTAAAAACTGAAAACACATCAACGCTTGAAAAGCTCCTCGCAAGGATTCAATCTTGGCCTGGGGTAACAGGCACTCGCACAAACATAGTTTTATCAACCATTAAAGAGACAACAAAAATAAAAATTTGAGTTTTCAAAAATTGATAAGAAGACGATTGAGAAAATAGCAGAATATATCCCAAGTTTTAAGTCATCGGAAAAATAAAAACAAAATTGGTCAAGAAATATGAAGAACGAAGCGATTGAAAACATCTTCAAGATTGTCAAGGAACACAAAATTAAAATGGTTGATTTGAAGTTTATGGATTTCCCGGGGCAGTGGCAACACTTTAGCGTCCCGGTTCACGAGTTAACTGAAAGTTCTTTTGAAGAAGGTTTCGGATTTGATGGCTCAAGTATCCGCGGTTGGAAAAGCATAAACGAAAGCGATATGCTCGTCATCCCCGACCCAACTACCGCTTTCATTGACCCGTTCATAGAAGTTCCAACCCTAAGCTTAATTTGCGATGTTTACGACCCCGTTACAAAAGAAAAATACGAGCGATGTCCGCGCTATATAGCTCAAAAGGCAGAAGCATACCTTAAATCAACCGGTATAGCCGACACAGCTTATTTTGGTCCCGAGGCGGAATTCTTCATCTTTGATGATGTACGTTTTGACCAGAATGCGCACGAGGGATATTATTACATTGACTCAATTGAAGGTCAATGGAACTCCGGTAGAGATGAAAAGCCAAATCTCGGTTATAAACCAAGATATAAAGAGGGATATTTCCCTGTGCCACCGACCGATTCTTTGAACGACATAAGGAATGAAATGGTTTTGATAATGGAGCAATGCGGTTTACAGGTTGAAGCTCAGCATCATGAAGTTGCTACGGGTGGACAATGTGAAATTGATTTTCGCTTCGCCCCGCTTGTCAGGTGTGCTGACAATCTCTTGATATTCAAATATATTGTTAAGAATGTTGCAAGAAGACACGGCAAGACAGCCACTTTCATGCCGAAGCCACTTTTTGGAGACAATGGTTCGGGGATGCATTGCCATCAAAGCTTATGGAAAAACGGTCAACCTTTATTTTATGGAAATGGATACGCAAATTTAAGCGAACTTGCGCTTTATTACATCGGTGGTATTTTAAAACATGCACCTGCTTTATGCGCCTTTACAAATCCAACAACAAACTCATACAAACGTCTTGTCCCAGGTTTTGAAGCTCCTGTCAATCTTGCCTACTCACAAAGAAATAGAAGCGCAGCTATCCGCATCCCGGTCTATTCGTCAAGTCCCAAAGCAAAAAGAATTGAGGTCAGATTCCCAGACGGCTCTTGCAATCCGTACCTTGCTTTTTCAGCTATGTTGATGGCTGGAATTGACGGTATAATAAACAAGATTGACCCCGGTGAACCGCTTGACAAAGATATTTATTCGCTTCCGCCAGAAGAACTTAAAAACATACCATCAACCCCGGGTTCACTTGAAGAAGCCCTTAAAGCGCTTGAAAAAGACCACGAGTTTTTACTCCGTGGCGATGTTTTCACTGAAGATGTAATTGAAGCATGGATAAAGTATAAGTGGGAAAAAGAAGTAAATCCAATGCGAATGAGACCGCACCCGTATGAATTTATGCTTTACTTTGATGTTTAAGCGTCGCTTTTGTTGATATAAATCGTTCTTATCGGGAATGGAATCACTATTCCCTCTTGACGATACCGTTTGTGCAACCTTTTTATGAACTCGTGTCTTATTATGCCTTGATCTGTAAACTCGCGACATTTCAAAATAACAGAAAAGTTAATGCTTGAGTCCCCGAAAGTGTGGTACCTTATTATAGGGTCAAAATCGGGAACGCCCCCGGGGACTTCAAGCATTACTTCCTTTGCTACTTCAATCGTGATTTTTTCAACTTTTTCAAGGTCACTGTCGTAACTTACACCAACTTGAACTGTGATAAACAACGCCTTCTCCGGCATGTGATAATTCTTAACTATCGCTTGTGCAAGTTTTGAATTCGGGACAATGATATAATTATTTGGAAGTTCCTTAATCGTTGTATTTCTCCAGGTTATATCAACCACAAATCCTTCTTCACCGGATTCAAGTCGGATATAGTCCCCGGGCTTTATCTGTCTTGTCATCAAGATGTGCAAACCGGCGAATAAGTTTGAAAGCGTATCCTGTAAAGCAAGTGCCACAGCTAAACCTCCAATCCCGAGCGCTGTCAAAAGGGGCGCAATTGAAATCCCAAGCGAATGTAATATAACAAGTATCCCAATCCCAAAAATCACAATCCTTGTCAAATTCACAAATAAACTCGTTGATGGTAAAACATCCTGAGCCCTTTTACCATACATATTGACAAATCCAACGCCAATTCTCGCAAGTACTATCGTTGCGGAAAAAACATATAAAACCATCACAATCTTTTGCACATACACCATCGTCTCCGGTTTAATCCGAGCTGAGATAAAGGCGATGTTTAAACCAGCGAGTGCAAACCAGAATATAATCCATCCCCGAAGCGAGGCAATTATTATGTCGTCACCTTCCCACTTAGTCCTCTGGGCGATTTTGTAAAGTTTGTTAAGTATGACCTTTTCAACAACAAATCCAATTATAATCCCACCGATAAATATCGCAACTGGCGTAATCAAGTTCTCAAGCTGTAGGAGCATTGCCAACTTGATTTAATTTTTCACAAAGCATATCGTTCAGCATTTATGAGATAATCAGCGATTTTTCTCCTGATGGCTATTGTGTTAACAGGTGTGTGTTTTATCAACCTCCTTAATGCAGTCAAATAAGTCCTGAGCATATCACCATCTGCAACTGCAGATAAAATTTCTTTCGCGTATATTTCAACCCGCATTATCGCATCGTTTACAAAAGCTTTAACAATGTCAATATAAACATCCATCGGCTCTTTAACAGAGCGGGTGAGCATTTTCTCAACCCTTAAAATCACGCTTTCCATAGCGTAAATCTCCATGATTATGTCGCTTATCCTTCCGATTATTTCCTCTTCATCTTCAAGTTTGGTCATATATTTTTGAACCGCAAGCCCAGCCACAAATAGACCAGCTTTCTTAGCTGACCTTAACATTTTCTTTTCCTCTGCGAAAATTCCAGTTGTCTCTTCTTCAACTGAACCAAATCCCATTATCTCATCCGTCAATTTTTGTGCAGCTGGTATCAAAGGCAATTCACCTTTCATCGCTCGTTTTAACAACATCCCTGTTATGACAAGACGATTTATCTCGTTTGTCCCCTCAAAAATCCTATTAATCCTTGAATCCCTATAAGCCCTTGCAACTGGATATTCCTCTATATAACCATATCCGCCAAATATCTGTACCCCTTCATCAACAACATAATCAAGGATTTCCGAAGCGTAAACCTTTATAATTGAACATTCAACCGCATATTCCTCAATTCC
>JAPYWO010000205.1 GCA_028276305.1 Candidatus Thermokryptus sp. | reverse complement strand
TCAACCTCACCCTTGCTCATCACCATACCACCGATTATCACAGCATCCCTTGCAATCAATCTACCTCCACAAACTATATTTGCATTTACAGCTTCCCTTTTTATCACGACATTCCCATCGGCAACGAGATTTTGATTCGTTATATATCTCAACGAAACATCTCCGTGAACATAAAGCTTACCCTTGCCATAACCTATAAACCCACCGCCAATTAAAGCATTTCCCTTCACTTCAACTTCAGCATCCTCAATGTTCCCGTAAACTTCAAGATTTTTACCAACTTTGACCCTTGCCCCTGACTTTATATCTCCCTTCACAATCAATGTTCCAATGAAATTCACCTCCCCAAAACTCACATCAACATTCCCATCTATCGTTAAAACTGGGGAGACCTCAATTGTCCCATCTTCGTTCAAAACGAGATTACCATCCGCGGTCGCAACTATGACAGAGTTATCCTGCTCTGAAAAAGACACATTTTCTCCCAAAAATATATGATTCGCCTCTTTCCCAACTCTTGCCTTTAAAATCTCACCCGTCACAGCAACACCATCAACACCCGATGTAGGCGGATAAACCACCGCTATCCTCTCACCAGCTTTCACATTTCTTATCAATGTCCTCCTGCTCATATCAAACTCAAACGAAATATAACCATCTCTACCATCAACAGGCGGACTGCCCTCAGCGATTAAAAATTTGCCTTCACTTGGATTTTCAATGAGCTTTTCTATCTCAACCATCTTTATCCCGTAGGCAACACCTGACGACTTAGCAAAATTCACAATGTCATCAACGCATTTACCTTCAAGTTCTTCTTTTGATTCAATGATTAAATACGCCTTTAACTTATCCGGTGTTATCTCAATTTTCATCGCTATGGCTGAAAACTTCTTTTAAAGTTTCTCTTTCCTCAACATTTAGGACCTTTTTGAGGTCCAACAAAATTAAAAGGCGATTCTCAAGCTTCGCTATTCCAATTATGTATTCGCTATCAATCCCACTGATGAGCTCCGGTGGTGGCTCAACAACGCTTTTCGGAACTCTCAAAACCTCGCTTACGCTGTCAACTATGAAACCGATCGTCTTACCCTCAATCTCAACCACAACTATTCTCGTATCTTTATCGTTTTCTCTTTTCTCAAGCCCTAATCTTTTCCTTAAATTCACAACCGGGACAATCCTTCCGCGCAAATTCATCACACCTTCAACAAAATCAGGAGCGTTTGGGACACGCGTTACCTCAACGAGGCGATTTATCTCTTGAACTTGAAGGATGTCAACTCCAAATTCCTCATTCCCTATTTTAAAACTCACCAACTGCAAAACTTCCTTGTAATTTTCAGCGCTGACAACATCTTGTAAATTCATCTTTGTGTCTCCTTTTTTAATTTTTATCGGCATATTTCAAAAATTTCTTAAACTCCATTACCACCGATTCTGACAAACTTTCTCCCGTATTCCGCCTTATCAATAACTTGACCGATGTTAAACCTCATAACCATTTGCCTCAATTTCTCAGTCAACCCACTTAAATCATCAACCGCTTTAGCGATCTGCTGAACCCCTGCGGATGTTTGCTCAGCAATTGAACTTATTGATTCAACCGATTTACTTATCTCCTCACTGACTTTTGATTGTTCGGTGTTCGCACGAGAAATTTCAGAGATTAAATTCGCTACATCATTTGCATTTTGAACTATTTGTTTCAAGGCGAGATTTGCATTGTCTGCAAGTTTAATCCCTGCTTCAGCGACTTCAACTCCTGACTCCATAATCCTGACAACCTCATCCGTATCGGCTTGTATTTGCTTTATCATTTTGCTTATTTCCTTTGTAGCTTTCATCGTCCTCTCAGCGAGTTTTCTGACCTCATCCGCAACAACTGCAAATCCACGACCCTGTTCCCCTGCACGAGCTGCTTCAATAGCTGCGTTCAAAGCGAGCAAATTCGTCTGATCAGCGATATCCTCAATCACATCTATTATCTCCCCGATTTGATTACTGCTTTTACCGAGAACTTGAACGCTTTGCGCTGAATTTCTAACAACATCAGCAAGGCGACGCATCTGTTCAATCGTTGCGATGACCGCTTTGCTTCCCTCATTCGCAAATGAGCTGTTTTCATGGGCAAGTTCAGCTGCTTTTTCAGCCCCGCGCGCATTCTCAATCACAGTCCTTGACATCTCCTCAATAGCAGAAACAACCTCAGCTATCTGCCTTGCTTGATCTTGAACAGCTGTTGACATTTCCTCAGTTGAACTACTGATCTGGGATGTCGCATTCGCAACAGCACTGCTTGCATCAATTATCTCTTTTATCAAATACCTCAAATCAACTATCATCTTATTCAGCTTCATAATCAAAGCCCCAACTTCATCGTCTCTTTCAGGGACTCCCTCCTTCGTCAAATCACCATTTGAAACCGCTTCAATTATATCAAAAACTTTCCTTATTTGAACTTCAAGATATTCCTGCTGTTCTTGTATTTTCCTTTTCACCTGTTCCGCTTCAACCCTTAATCTCTCTGCCAACTCCCTCTGCGATGAAATCTCATCAATTGACCTCCTTATGCTCTCAACCATCTTGTTAAATGACCTGACAAGAACACCTATCTCATCACCACGATCAACCCACTCCTTTATCTCAACATTCACATCTCCGTTGGCTACGATCTCAGCAGCTCTTTGGACACCCTCAACCGGCTTAACAAACCAAACAACCACAAAATAACCGAACATAAGCCCAAGCAATAAAGCAAGCACAATGAACCCCAAATTAATCAAATGCGCCCTTGACATCACCTCTTGAATGGCAACCTTTGAAGCACCGAATCTAACATATCCAACCAGATCGCTATCACGATAAACCTTCGCAAAAACATCAAGGATATTTTCACCATTGATTTTTAAATCAGTAAAACTTACATCCTCAGCGAACTTCCTAATGCCTCTTTTTCCATCCTCCAAGTAATCAAGATTCTTTTCAGCTAAAACTTTCCCATCCGTGCTATAAATTGCAATATAACGAAATCTCACTATCTCATCCCGATAAAATTTTTCAATGACCTGTTTGAGCTGATTTGAATCCTGAAGCAAGACCCCATAAATTGATTCTTGCGAAAGCATCCTGCTTACACCTTTAACCCTATTAATAAATTGCCTTTCAATTTCCCTTCCAAGGATCGTTGAGTAAATCAAAGATACAATGATGGCGATGAAAAGAACTACAAGCTCAATCCCTATGAAAGTTTTATAACGCCACTTCAAATTGTTGAACTTTTTAATTAGCCACATACTGCACCCTCTCCTTATAGTTTTCAGGAATTGTTAAGTTAAGGGCGTTTGCGATTTTATCATTGACGAAAATTTTCAATTCCTCACCTGTGGATTCAAGCGTGAAAAGCCCGCCTTCTTTAACCATCTCAACGCTTGGAACGGCAACTGGAATCTTGTTCAAAAGCGAGTTCTTTAAAATATATTCTCTTGCTATCGGATGAGCTGAGACATCTTGCGAATCAAAAATCCACAAGAAATCAACACCGCCCTTTACAATCTCATTAAATCTTTGAGCGATGTCCTTCAATTCCTTCACATCTCCAATTACAATTTTCACCCCTGCTGAAAAACCCGCCTTTTGAAGTTTCTCCACCAATCCTTGATTTTTGCTCAAATCACAAAGCAAACCGACTTTCTGCATATCTGGTTTAAACGATTTCATCATAAAAAGATATTGAAGTGGCGTCGCCCTCTGAGAAAAGGCAACGAAATGAAACAACACCAGGAGAAATAAAATTTTCCTCATAAAATTAACCTCCATTTGTTTTGTTTAAATCAGCGAGAATTTGAGTTATAATCCTCTCAAGGACGCCAAGGTCACCTGGCTTTTGCAAAATCGCTGACACCTCAATCCCCTCAAGCATTTTATTCGTTATCTCGGCTACAAAACCACTTAAAATCACGATTTTAAAATCACGCTTGAACTTCAAAATTTCCCTTATCATCTCAATCCCAGTCATATCAGGCATCTTATAGTCAGTGATTAAAATCTGAAACTCAACCTGTTGAGCTTTTTCAAT
>JAPYWO010000204.1 GCA_028276305.1 Candidatus Thermokryptus sp. | reverse complement strand
CGGGGTCTGTGTATTGAATTAGTACTTCTCCCTCAAGAATTATGTACATCCCAAGCCCAGGGTCACCTTGATAGAATATGTATTCACCTTTTTTGTATTCACGCCTGTGAACTATTGAAGCGAGCAGAGAAATCTCTTTGGGTTTGAGGTGGGAAAACGCCGGGACTTGCTGTAGGATTGATTCAACTGCCTCATCTTTTTTTCTCCTTCCCCTGAAGATATTGGACCAGAATATATCTTTGAGTTCCATTGTTTGAAGCTTTTTATTTTCGTTCTTTGCTTTAAGATAAGAAGGCGTCTTGAAAAAAACAACGGCTTTTATGTTTTAATTTTTTCCCATTTTCCCAACAAGGTGCATTTTTGCCACATTATAGGGGCGATTCAAGGGGGATGAGCCGATTAAATTTCAGTGATTTTTCGCTTAAGATTCTGGCACAATGATTGTTGCATTTATTTACAGATAATAATAAAGGTTCAGAGGCGATGAAGGTTTTAATAGTTGATGCGGATGAATCAATGAGAAATTTGCTGAGCAAGTTCCTCGCTCGTGAAGGGTTTGATGTCTCCGTCGCCAGTTCAACGAAGGAAGCCAGCGAAAGTTTCTTGAAAAGTAAGTATGATGTTGTCATCGTTGATGAAAACATTTATAATCGGGATCAGTGTAGTATGAGACATTTTTTAAGTGATGTAATGCCGAACGCCAAGGTAATTTATATAGCGCCGTTTTACGCTTTGAGCGAGGATATTGATTTTGAGGATGAGAGAATTGTGAAGTGTGGGAATAAACTTTTTAGAATTTCTGAACTTAAGAGGTTAATAAGTGAGATAAAAAAATCCACCACTTAAAAGATATCAACCTATGCTCGGGAAGGCATTCAAAACATTTCTATTAATTTTGATTTTGAAAGCACCTTTATTGTCGCAGGACAATTCCCAATGTTTTGCCTGTCATGATGATAAAACGCTTACCATGGAGCGAGCGGGTAAGGTGATTTCTCTTTATGTTGATCAAAGGAAGTTTGAGAAATCCGTTCATTCTTCTTTAAGTTGTGTTGATTGTCATTCGGGCTTTAACCCTGATGAAATCCCGCATAAGGAAAGAATTGAACCGGTTGATTGCTCAACTTGTCATGAAAGTGAAGTTGTTGAGTTTAAAAAGAGTAAACATGCAAAGGTTGGCGGTTGTTCTTCGTGTCATGGGGATGCGCATGGGATTGTGAAAACTTCACATTCTGATTTCGTTGTGAGATGTTCAAGCTGTCATGTCAAAGAGTTTGGGGATTATAAATTTAGCGTTCACGCTGGCGTCAAAAATGGGGCGGATTGTATCAATTGCCATGGTTATCATTCAATTAAATTTGCTTCTTCTGATGTTTGTTTGCGCTGTCACGCTGACAAGAAAATCGTGCACGAGAAGCAGGAGTTCGTTTTGAAATATAAAGAGAGCATACACGGGAAAGTCATACCTTGTTCTGGTTGTCATACAGGGCATAAAGTATTGAGGGCGAGCGATCCGAATTCAAGTGTTGCGAGGCGGAATATATCTCATACATGTGCAAAATGTCACGGGGAAATTTCAAGGAATTATTTTGAATCCGACCATGGGAAGTCATTTGCAAGTGGTTTTGAACAGGCGCCGACTTGCACGGACTGTCACGGTGAGCACGATATATTCAAAGTGACAAGCTCAAAATCAAAGATAAGCCGAGCAAATGAGATAAAAATTTGTTTGAGATGTCACCTTGATAATCCAGATGTCAGGCAGAGGATGACGCACACTTCAAGTTTTATATCTTCTTATGAGAAAAGCGTTCATGGGCGATTATATCACGCTGGGAATGAAAACGCTGCGGTTTGCAGTGATTGTCACGGTGCTCACGAGATGATGAAGGTGAGTAATCCCGCATCAAGGGTTTTTAAGTTCAATGTTGCTTCAACATGCGGACGCTGTCATGTGAAGGTGGTTGAAGAATTCAGTCAAAGCGTTCACGGTGTTGCCCTAAGCAAGGGTAACGCTGATTCGCCTACATGCACGGATTGCCACGGTGAGCATTTAATTCTTGAACCAACTGATCCACGCTCACCGGTTGCGCCGAGAAATGTCGCACTTCAACTTTGTTCAAAATGTCATGGCTCGGTTAAATTTGAAGAGAAGTACGGGCTCCCGTCAGGTAAATATAAATCGTTTGTTGATAGCTATCATGGTTTAAATGTTCGTCTTGGGAATGTTGAAGCAGCAAATTGTGCAAGCTGTCACGGCGTTCACGATATTTTACCATCTTCTGACCCGAGGTCAAGCATTCACAAGGCAAATCTTGTAAAGACATGTGGCAAATGTCATCCAGGGGCAAATGAAAACTTTACGAAAGGGAAAATCCATGTAACGGTTGCAAGCACAGATGAAAAAATCATATACTGGGTATCAACGATTTATATCGTCTTGATCATCTCAATCGTTGGGTCAATGTTTATTCACAATGTCCTGGACTGGATAAGGAAGACGATAGATAGGTATAAGCAAAAGCATTCGCATGGGATTTATCACAGAGACGAACTTGAACGGAAGACGAATTTGTATCTTAGGATGACGCTTGAAGAAAGAATTCAGCATTTTGCGCTTCTTATCAGTTTCTTCACACTTGTTATAACAGGTTTTATGCTTGCGTTTCCAGATGCTTGGTGGGTTGTCGGTGTAAGAAAAATCGGTGGAGAGGGATTTTTTAAATATAGAGGTTTGATTCACAGAGTTGCTGCTGTGGTTCTCGTGCTTGATTCAATTTATCATCTTTACTACATTATCTTCACAAAAAGAGGTAGAGAGTTCATAAAAGACATAATGTTTAGAATGCAGGATATAAGGGATATGATTCAGGTTTTGAGGTATAATCTTGGCATTTCAAAAGAGAAGCCGAAGTTCGGTAGGTTCAATTACATAGAGAAAAGCGAGTACTGGGCTTTGATTTGGGGAACGGTTGTTATGACAGTCACGGGTGTTGTCCTTTGGTTTGAGAATCATTTCATGGGTTGGTTCTCAAAGACATTTGTTGATGTTTGCAATACGATTCACTATTTTGAGGCGTGGCTTGCTTTCTTGGCTATAATTGTTTGGCACATTTATTATGTGATTTTCAACCCGGATGTTTATCCGATGAATTTCGCCTGGCTGACGGGGTATTTGACCGAAGAAGAGATGGAAAAAGAGCATCCTTTGGAGCTTGAAAGGATAAAAACTCAAAAAATTAAACAAGAGGTTTAGCTATGAGTTGCGAAGATATGGAAGTTAAAAACATAATCGTTGAAATTTTGAGGACAGCTATTGAGCGAGAGAAGGATTCGTTTGATTATTATTACTCTGCGTCTTTGAAGGCGTGCGAGCCCCAGGTTCAAAAATTTTTGCTTGAGCTTGCCGAGATGGAGAAAGAGCATCGTCGTTTGCTTGAGGAGAAATTGAAAGAGATTGAGGCACAAATTTCAATTACAGATGGGATCAGGTCAAGCTTTGAGTATTTTGAATAAAAAAGAGGTTGAAATATGGAAACGGGTAAAAAGATATTGCGTTTTTCACTTTCTTGGAGAATTCAACACTTTCTTTTGATGGTGAGCGTTATACTTTTGATAATAACTGGTTTTGCTTTGAGGTATCACGATACTTGGTTTGGGAGGTTTTTGATTTTCATTGAGGGTGGTTTTGAAGCGAGGGGAACTATTCACAGGATTTCCGCGGTGTTACTTTTCATAACAGGGATTTATCATCTGATTTACATCATTTTCACAGCGGAGGGAAGACGTGAATTTTTAGAGTTATTGCCGAGGAGAAAAGATTTCAAGGACTTCGTTGAAAGTTTCAAGTATGACATCGGCAAAAATGATAAACCACCTATGTACGGTAGATACTCGTATAGGGAGAAAATACAATATTGGACATTTTTCGTGTTCTTTTTTATAATGATCGTAAGCGGTTTTGTTTTGTGGTTTCACAATTATTTCTTCGGGACTTTGCCGAAATGGTTTTTTGATCTATCACAGGCGTTGCATAGCGCAACTGCTACCCTTATAATAACATTTCTTGTCCTTTGGCATCTTT
>JAPYWO010000203.1 GCA_028276305.1 Candidatus Thermokryptus sp. | reverse complement strand
ACTCAGTGCTTGTTATAAATCCCCCAAGGACATCCCTCAAAACATCCGTTATAACCCCTGATACAGCGCTACTCAAAAGCGAAGCCCCAGTTGAAGACCACAAACTCTCTGTGAAATTCGTCATTTCCACTCTCGTCAATTCATCCTTAAATCTCCCCGTTGCCAAAAATGAAATCGCATCAGATTCAACTTCACCGTGCGGGTAGACCTTCTGATAATCCTGCCCATCCACAAGCATTTGAAACTTAACATTCGGTTTATTCAGCGTCCCAGTTATCAAAAGCGTTATTTGAACTGTCTCTGTCCTACCGACATTTACAGTGTCGGTTAAAACGGTGTGCGTCCCGGTATAACTTGCACTTATATCAAGCTCAGGATTTTGAACATCGCCAGTGAATTTTAATTTACCCTTTGCATCAAACCTCTTGAAAAAGTTATAATATGAGCCGTCAAGTAAATTTATCTCTCCATAAGCAACCGATGAACCAGAGAAATTCCTTATGTTTATGCTCCCGTTAAAGTTTGCGAAAAATTCCTCACCGGTTTGAGTGTTTAAAATAAGCAGAAATTTTGACTCTTTCGCAGTTGAAATTTTCAAGTCATAATTTAACTTCGCAAACGCTTCACCACGGCTTGAGCCCTTGACTTCTTCATCTTTAACGATCAACGGAACATTTAAATGAACCAATTGTTCCTCCGTCGCCTCTTTTGTAACGCCGGTATCAATGTTTGTGACGAAAACATATTCAAAACCCGCCCTTGATGTCCCCATGCTACTTTGCTTCGCAAGATAATTGACATTTACCTCCGAAAGCAGGATCTCCCCGCCAAGATAATATCCCGTTGTGTCAACTTTAAACTTCAAACCATCGCCAACCGTTTCAGCGATAACCCGCCCGTAAAGTCCACCGAAACTTAATCCCTCTTTATCAAGCACAAGCAACTTCCCAGTTATATTGAAATCTCCGCTTGAAATGGAATATTTATCAAGGTAAACTTTACCCGTTATTTGAACTTCGCCATCGCTGTAATCATCAGGATTATTCCACAAGCTCACATCTTCAACATAAACGACATTTGAATCAATTCTTCCAGTCCCATAGGCAAGATAATACTTGTTGTTTAACTTCAACTTAAAGATACAATTTTGCAGTGAAAAGCTACCTTTGAAACTCGGTCTATCAAAAGTTCCACCGATGTCAACTTCCGCTGTTATGTCTCCATTTAAATCCGAAATCATCGGGACAAGCGGTTCAACGAGCGCAAGTGGGAATCTGAAAAGTTTCACCTTTCCAGTCATATAGGGCTTTCCATATTTAACTCTAACCTCTGGCAAGAACCAAGCCGGAAACGAAAGGTCAATGCTCATCGCATTATAACTTGAACCACCGATATCCGCCACAAGCGAAGAATTTACTTCAACAACTTCATTCTCAAATTTACCAAAACATTCAAACTTACCAAGTTCAGCATTTTTATACTTCAAATCCTTTACAAGAATCTCAAACTCCGAAGATGGCTTTTCATGTGTCCCATATACAAAAACCGAAAAGTCAAAAATTCCCGAAAACGATTTTACCCCCGGAAAACCTTCAAGCTTCAAATCCTCACCCCACAATCTTACTTGTTGGCTTTTCTTATCAACGAAACCAGCAAGATATACTCGCTGTCCGTTCAAATCAATTCCCGATGGATTAAATATAAACCCACTCTTGGTTTGAAAAATCTCAATATCACTCCCATCTATCCTATTGCCGTAAATTTCGCCCGTCAATTCCTTTAAAACATAACGGTTGATCTCGCTGTTGAACTCCCCATCGGCAATTAAATTAACATTACCGATATCAGCGCTCGCAGAAATCTCAAGATAAATTTCTGGCTCGTTATAATTTACCTTCAAAGACATATCCTTCAAATTAAAAGTTTTTGATGCGAAGTTACCAACCCCGAGATTAATTCTGAAACCAAGTTTTTCATCTTCATATTTGAAATAAAGCCCACCATTGAAAGTCCCCATCTTAAATGTATCAATTCTGGTTCTTTTGTAACTTAAATAGAGAAGTTTCTGGAGATTTGCGTCAACATTGAAATATAAGCCAATTGAATCGGCAACCAAACTTCCATACACATTCCCAACAGCTTGAAAAATTTGACCGGTTGAGAAAACAGATATAGGCGTTAAATTTTTCAATTTGAATTTATACTCAACATCAACCGCATTCTCAATGCCAATTGAGCGCAAGCGACCGATCTTTACAAAATTAATTTTCTCGTTGAGTTCATCGTTGAAAGTTTTAAATGTCGCAGATAAAGCTTTAAAAAGATCTCCAAAAGAAAAATGCCCCTCAATGTTCGCATCAAACATATTTGACTGCAAAACCAATTTCTTGCTCTTACCGTTATCAAGATACTTGGCGTTCATCCTCAAACGACTTATCTCGTAATTCCCAAATATGGATGGATTCAACTGAGCGAACAGTTCCATTGCTTTGACTTCCCCAAACCTGAACTTAACATTTATATCGCCCGAGATATTGCTCTTTAAAAATTGTGGCTCGTCAACTCTAATCTTTGAGATATCAAGTTCAGACAATGAACCGCTTAAACTCAATATGAAATCGTTGTCCTGTTTTTTGATGTTTACATCTAACAAACCTTTAAACCCTTCAGAAAATGAAACGAAGCTCCCGTTCAACTCGCCCGATTTCACCTCAAACCACAAATTTGACCTCGGTATCAGAACTTTATTTAAAATTGAATTTGCGATATCAAGATTTCCCCTGACACGCATTTCATCAAATTTCAACCCCTCGCCTTTCAAGTTGCCGGAAAAATTCAAAACACCACTTAAATCATCCCGACTTAAAATTTCCTTTGGATTAAGACCCGAAACCTTCAGATTCAAATCATAAATAAAGCTTCCAATCTTAAACGAGCCATCAAGTTTAACCTCCGTTTCACCCCAGCTCAAGTTCGCACTTGTCTTGAAATCAAGCGGATGTCCTTTATATTCGCCGTCAAATTTTACAAAATCAACTCCGAACCGAGGCAACTTAACAATGGTGATGAACTTGCCAATATCACTGATTTTAACCTTTGAATCAACAACTTTCGCATCTATAAAAAATTCCGAGAATTTCAAAAGATTTTTTAACTCTCCCGAAACAAGTATATCCGACTCATAAACCCTCGCCTTTATCTTGTTGACACGCAAATTTTTCAAATTCCCTTCGGCTTCAACTTCAATTGAGGGTGAACCAGAGAAGATGTGAAGATGTGGGATAAACTTCGTAAGCTCCGCAAAACTTACACTATCGGACTTGAGACGAACGCTCATATAAGAATTTTCAAGCGCTTCTCTGTTGAATTTGAAAAGATTGAATGACTTCGCAAAAAAGTTAAATTTAACAGCGCTACCTTCGCTTAAAATTTCAAAATTTTCAATCTTGACTTCTTCTTTATCGGCGTAAAGTCCCCCTTTAATTTTGCCCGAAAATTTTTCAGGGATGATGAAAGAAAGGTTCAAACTCTTTAAATTTATCCTGTCTTTCTCGTAACTTCCGGAAATCACAGCGTTTATATCCGTCACTTTAAAGTTATGATAATCTATGCAATCCAAACTCTCAGCGATAGCGTTTTTTTCCTGATTTAGTGAATCAACGAAGATAAACTTCCCGTCGTCAATTACAAGTTTACCAAACGATATTGCAAATTTTGACCCGGCAGTTCTATCCTTTGGCTTAAAAACATTTTGAAAATTCCATCTCCCATCCTTGCCCCTGATGATATAAATTTCCGGCTTATAAATCGTCGCCGTTTGAAATGTATATGTCCCCTTTATCAATCCGATCGGATTATATTTGACCTCCAGACCAAGTACTTTTACAAAAGGTTTTCCGTCAACATTAATATAAAACCTGTCAACTCCAAGACCTGTGAAAATATTACCGTAAAATTTTCCGACATAAACTTCGCCCCCGATGGAGTTTTCAAGCTCTGTGATGACATAGCCACGGATGTAGTTTCTAAAGCCCTCCGTCTGTGAAATTATCAAAGCGATTGAGATTATTATCAAAAAAGCGGATGATGTATAAAAAGCAAA
>JAPYWO010000201.1 GCA_028276305.1 Candidatus Thermokryptus sp. | reverse complement strand
GTGAAATTCCCGAGCTTTTGACCGAAAGGGATTTAAAAGGCGTTTTCCACATTCATTCAACCTACAGCGATGGTTCCGACACGCTTGAGGATATGATAGCCGAATGCGAAAAACTCGGCTTTGAATTTGTGGGAATATCCGACCACAGTAAATCTGCTTATTATGCTGGCGGTTTAACGGAGGAAAGATTAATTCAACAATGGCGTGAAATTGAGGAACTACAGAAAAAATTCAAGATAAAAATTTTAAAAGGTAGCGAAGTAGATATACTTCCAGATGGTTCGCTTGATTATCCAGATGATGTATTGAGTAAGTTTGATTTTGTCATTGCATCAATTCACAGCAAATTCAAGATGACTGAAGAGGAAGCAACCGAGAGAATTTTAAAAGCGATGCGAAACCCATATGTCACAATAATCGGTCACCCGACAGGGCGTCTCCTTCTTGGAAGGGATGGTTATCCTGTTAATATGAAGAGGGTAATTGATGAAGCATCAAAGCTTGGCGTTGCGATTGAGTTCAATGCAAACCCACATCGTCTTGACATTGATTGGAGGTTTATAAATTACGCAAGGAGCAAGGGTGTTAAGATAAGCATAAATCCAGATGCACATGCGATTGGGGAAATTTATTATACACTTCTTTCCCTTGGGACAGCGCGCAAAGGGATGCTGACCAAGGGCGATGTCCTAAACGCGATGAGCACGGATGAGATTCAGAAATTTTTAAAGGGGCATAGAAAGAAATAGTTGATTTTTTCCCTCTCTTTTTTTAATTTTTAAAGGGTTTGCCCCTGTAGCTCAGCATGGATAGAGCAGCGGTTTCCTAAACCGCGTGTCGCAGGTTCGAGTCCTGCCAGGGGCACTTGCTTTCACTTCTCCCCGGTGAGCTTTAAGTCCCTACCGAGGTTTTTATTGAACCAAGCGATTATCCTTTTACCTATGTCTGCAATGAACTTCGGCTCTTGAACACCATGCGGGGTTCGTGGATAAATTATCATCTCAGTTGGGCAACCTTGCCGTTTCAATGCATTGTAAAACTCCTTCCCCTGAGATACCGGAACCCTGACATCAGCTTCACCGTGAATTATTTGCGTTGGCGTAGTAACCCCTTTCACATTAAAAATCGCGGAGTGTTTCATATAAACATCAACTTTATCCCAAAATTCACCTCTAAAATAATCAGGGAGAAAACTCGGTATATCAGCTGTCCCGGTAAAACTTATCAAATTAGTCACGCCAGCCCCAACACTTGCTGCTTTAAATCTCTTTGTTTTCGTCACCACAAATGAGGTCATATATCCACCATAACTCCATCCAGCAACACATAAACTTTCTGGATGTACGATCCCCATCTCAATCAATTTATCAACCCCAGCCATCAAGTCCTCGTAATCACCGAATCCCCAGTCCTCATAATTTGCAAATCTAAAATCTTTACCATATCCACTGCTTCCCCTTGGATTTGGTCTCAAAACAACATATCCTTCTTGGGCGAAAGCTTGAATTGGATATACAGCGCCAGCTGCTGTGTAACTTTGCGTAAAAACCCCAGCTGGACCACCATGAACAATGAGAACAAGCGGGTATTTCCTCCCTCTTTCAAAGTTGACCGGGTAAGTTACAAGCCCTTCAATTTCAAGCCCGTCTTTTGATCTCCAAGTTATGACCTCTGTTTTCCCCAATGGATATTTTGGAAAGTCGGAATTGACATCTGTCAATTTTTTCGGCTCAAATTTTTTCAAATCGGTCACATAAACATCTGGTGGTGTTTCTGAATTTTGATATATAAAAGCCATCGCTTTACCGTTTTTACTAAATGAAACGCCCGTATAATTTCCATTATCAGGTGTTAAAGGTCTTGGTTTCCCACCATCAATTGGCAACGCATAAATACGCCATGTCGTCCTATACGCCTCGCTTACATAGACAGATTTACTATCAGCGGACCAATCAATTATTCTGCAATTTTCATCGTATGTTAGGGCAAGTCGTTTCGCCTCTCCACCAGTTGAAGGTATGATATAGACATACCTAAGCCCTGCCCATTTTATCGTCCCGCCATCCGATTCAAAAGCAATCCACTTGCCATCGGGTGAAAACCTTGGATTTGAATCGGAGCCATTCCATTTGATTAATGGCTTCACTTCACCGCTATCAGAAGGCACGATTGAAATATCAGATGTGGTCCAGGCATCAGCAGTCGGATTAACTTGATGTGAAAACACGATATACTTTCCATCGGGTGACCAATCAAATGAAGTCACATGAAAATCGCCCTTGGTAATCCTCTTGATTTTGTACTCTCCTTTTTCTTTTTCATCAAGCGAGACGACATAAATATGGGCGTATTTAAAGTTTTTGTCAACGACTATCATGTCAAGTTTTTCCTTCTTCGCTCGCATCTCTTCCTCGGTTTCAGGATCGGTGCTTGTGAAAGCGATTTTCCTTGAGTCCGGTGACCATTTAAATGAAATAACCCCCGTTTTAACCTTCGTTATCTGTTCAGCTTCACCGCCAGTTAATCTTAAAAGCCAAATCTGATTTTTCCCATCGCTTCCCCTTGCTGATAAAAAAGCAAGATACTTGCCATCCGGGGAAAAAGCTGGCGCAGTGCAGGATTTCTCACCGAAAGTGAATTGATAGTTCATCTTTCCATCCGAAGAAACAACCCAAATGTGTGTCAAATACTCCGATTTTTCACCTTCCATAATCGGCACAGAAACAGTGTAGGCGATGAGATTACCATCTGGCGAGATAGCTGTTTGCTCAACTCTTTTGAACTTGATCATAACATCGGGTGTCCACTGGGCGAAGACAACACCTGAGATAACAAGAACCAAAACAAGCATCGCTTTAATTTTTACCTTCATGACTTTCCCTCCTTTTTAATTTTTTAAAAATTCCTTCGGGCGGAGTTTTTGCTCAATCAATCTCCAAAACAAATCCGGCTCACCATCAAGACGCCAAATTGCGATTCCAGCAAGCCGATATTTATGAACGAGTTCAATCTTATGTTTCAAACTTTCTTCATCCTCAAAGTAAATTACATTTTCAACGCCATTTTCATCTTTAAATTTTAAGTATGGGGTTTTCGCTTTCCTATCCCAATGTCTTTTAACTCCATACTTTGTGATTACATTTTGAAGCTCTGGATAATAAATTCCACGACCTTGTGTCCCTTCTTTCCACCATCTCCCATAGAACGGGATTCCAAGTATAATTTTCCTTGTTGGTATGCCCTGCGAAATTGCGAACTTTATCGTTTCTTCAACCCACCATTTCGGAGCAACCGGTCCAGGAGGGTCAAGGCGACCCGAGTAATCATAACCCATTATGATAAAGTAATCAACAACTTCACCAAGTTCGGCATAGTCATAAACGCCAGCCCAGCCATCAAATTTTTCCTGTGTTTTTGCAACTACATCAATGCTCACAACTTTCCCGTAATTGTGAAGTTTGGCGCTCACAAGCTCAACAAACTTAGTATATCCATCGCGAACATTAACAAAAGGTCCTTCAAAGTCAAGATTTATCCCGATGTAGTTTCCGTCAAGGACAAATTTCAAGATTGAATCCGCAACTCTCTCACGCGTCTTTGGCTCTGTCAGCAAAGCCTCTGCTACATTTACGCTAAACCCGCGATTTACAACAAGTGGCATCAAAGGTACATCATTTTGACGGGCGAAATTTAAAAGATTTGAATCAACATCAGCAATTAAATTCCCAACGCTATCAATACTAAGCCAAGTAGGGGATGCAATTGAAATCAAAGACGAATTCTTTTGAAGTGAAAGGAAACTTGTTGTATCGGACTTCACAACCCAAGCGATTATAATTTTCGGTTCATATTCAAAAGGTGGTCTTAAAGTCGCGCATGAATAGAAAACAAAAGCAAGAAAAAGCAGAAGTTTAAAGCGCATATACTAAACCTTTAAATTTTCAAGCCACCAAGTTCTGCTATCACTTTGTAAATTGCACTATAATCTTCATTCTCATAACCCTTTGCAAGCGCTGAAATGTAAAGCTCACGAATAGCTGAAATAACCGGCATCGGAATCTTCATCTCCTGTGCTATTTCAAGCGAAAGATTTATGTCCTTCAATA
>JAPYWO010000202.1 GCA_028276305.1 Candidatus Thermokryptus sp. | reverse complement strand
ACCGCAAAGCTTACGCACCGCAAAAAAAGCAGTTATCCCATGATAATACCTATCGGGATAAACAATTGACTTCTGACCGATCAAACTTTCGTTTCTCATATCAAATTGTCTTGCGCTTATCAAATCATTCTCCCTTCTAAAATTCGTTTTCAATGGTGTTCCGTTCTTCACCTCATATACCGACAACCACGAATCAACGAGAAAGTCCTTGTGAAACTTACTCTCAAATGTGTAATTTACGCTCACAAAGAAAATATAGGGGTTCGACTCAATGTGAATTTTTGAATAAATGCTATCACCCTCAATCTTCGTCCATAATTTTATCTTCCCAAGGTTGAGAAACTTCCAATAGACATCATACTCAAGATATTCATCACTAAACTTGAACTCTTCGCGTCCGCCATCGCCTGGATGAAATAGCAAAAATATCAAAATTAAAAGTGCTTTCATCTATCTTTCCAAGTTTCTTAAACTGAAAATGTCATCGCTTAAATTCGTGTCAAGTTTCACATCTTCAAGGACAAGCAATGTCGTGTGATTTTTCTTAACATCTTTCATCTCCGTCTCAAACGCTATCCAATAATTGCCAACCTTTTCAATTCTTTTCCTCGTCATTATCTTGAACAAGTTACCGCCTTTGTCATAATACTCAATTTTTTCGGGATAGAAATTATCTGTCCTCACATACATCACGAGTTTTGAATAATCGCTTTCCCTTCCCTCACGCGGTGTCAATTTCAAAACATAATATCTTTCCTCCTTTCTCAAAATTTCCGGTTTCCACTTCTCTGTATAAGTCAACGCTTCCATATCTTCGTAAGTGAAATCGGTGCCAGCGAAATTTTGATTCTTTATGTGCGAGGCAATCCTTCTGCTTTTCTTAAAAGCCGGAAGATAAACATAATTGACATCACCAGGAAGAGACAAAAAGCCGATGCCACGAATATCTGCCGGGTCTGTGAACTTAACAAATCTCTTATTCGTCCCCTTCTGATACATCAATGCGACACGATGACTTTCCTTTCCATTTTTATCTATCAAGGTAACCTTCGCCTTGAAAAATTGATCCTTTGGGGCATAACTGACCTCATCAACCTTTTTTAAAATTTCATCGGCTGTTAGCTGCGCAAAAGCATAATTTAAAGCGAAAAACAAAGTGAAAATGATGTTTTTCATTGCACAACCTCCTCCTTTAATTTTATTTCAAGCAATTTGACCAAAAATCTCGGCTTAAATATCAAAATAATCGCGGGTAATAAAACCAATGTTGCGCCCGCAGATAAAACCATCGTCAAAAGAATCATAACGCCAAACCTCTGCAAAGGTACCACACTTGAAAAAACGAGGACAAGAAAACCAAGCGAAACAGATAAAGCATTTATCAAAATAGCAACACCGGTTGTTCCCAATACCCTTGAAAGACCTTGTTCAATTGATACACCCTCCTTTAATTCCATCTTCAATCTATTGAAGAAGTGAATCGCATAATCAATGCCCATCCCTATTGAAACACTTGCGATTAAAACAGTCGCAATATCAAGCGGAATCCCAGCATAACCCATAAATCCATAAACCACGAGTATGGTCAACGAAACTGGAACAACCCCCAATAAGCCACCGACGATTGAACTCAACTGAAACGATATAATCACGAAGACAAAAATTAATGCCAAGATTAAACTTTGAATTTGGCTTTTTATTATCGCATCATCAAGATGTTTGTAGATCAAAGGCATACCAGTTTGTTTGACGCTAAAATCAAAACCGTTTATCTTACCGAAGTAATTCTCCAAACCATTTACGATTTCGGAAATGCGATTTGAATTAACATAAGTTACATTTGCCTGGATTATCGCCTCGTCTTTTTCAGGTGAAACAAGCTGAGAAAAAATTTCCTCCCCTTCAATTAAAAAGATAAGATTTGAAACTTTCTCCCTTGTGTCTGGGACAACTCTACCTTCGCCCATGACAAAATTCATCTCTTCAATCACATCTACTATTGACAAAGGGTTGTGGACATCCCCGAAACTTTCAAGAAAATTTTCAACCTCTTTCATCTTCTTTAAAACATTCGGGTCTTGTATATCCCCCTTTACGACGACATACAAAGGCAAAGAACCGCCAAAATTTTTCTTAAGCATTTCCTCCGTCTTCCTGATCTGTGCCTCTGGCTTGAAATAATCAAGGATGTTCACTTCACGATTTATCTTGATCACGCCAACGATGCTTACAAGGATTAAAACTAAATTAAAAGCGATGATCGGATGTCTTAACCTTGAAATCAAATTGACGACAAAGTTTGCCCACTTCTTTGAGACCTTAACTTTATCAACTTTATCTGTCTTCCCAACATTGAAAAATGAAAGAACTGACGGGATGAAAGTTATTGAAACAACGAGCGCAAAAAGAACTCCAAGAGCCGAGAAAACCCCAAATTCTCTTATCATGATTAAGTATGAACCGAAAATAAAAGAAATAAACCCTGCAATTGTCGTCACGCCTGCAAGTACCACAGCCAAACCAACTTCAGAAATCGTCGTAACAGACCTTTCTACTGGATTTATTAGCCACGAATCTTCCCTGTACTTGTTTATGACATGAATCCCGTAGGCGCTTCCAACAGCTGTGAGTATAACTGGGATTGAGTTTGAAATAATCGTTAAAGGAAGATTCAAAATCGCCATTAATCCGAGAGTCCAAACAGTGCTCAAACCAACCGATAAAAAAGGCAAGATAACACCTTTTAAACTTCTAAAACTCAAAAAAAGCACGACAAGTATAACAAAAGCTACAAGCGGTGTTAAGGTATTCAGGTCATTTAAAATCAAATCATTCATATCAATCATCTGAAATGGCAAGCCACCATAATAAACCTTTGATTTTATGTTTGAGCTTTCAACTACTTTTTTGATATCCCTTGCAACTTTTATTTTATCTACACCTTCCATTAACTTGCACAAAATCAAAGCCACACGCCCATCCCTTGAAACGATGTTTTTGTAAGTGTCCTTTGACAAAACATACCTTTTTAAATTCTCCGATTCCTCTGTCGTCCTTGGAATTGTATTCCCGTCAATCAATTTCCCAATTTCAATTCCCTCCTCACCGCCCTTTATATCAATTATGTTCGCCAAACTCGTCACATAGGAAACACCATCAACATATTTTAAACTTTCCGTCAATGCGTAAATTTCCGTCAAAACTTCCGGTTTAAAGACATCATCTGATTCAATTGCTATAACAGCGGTTAAATTACCTCCGTATTTATTCCCGATGTATTTTGAAAGTTTTACCGCCTCATCGCTTTCAGGCAAGTAAGAGACAAGGTCTGGATTAATTTTTAGATTTTTCATTGAATAAACGAAGAAAAGTGTCAAAGCCAAAGTCAATAAAATGAAAATCACCCTGAACTTAATTACAAACTCAGAAAATTTTTTCATCTCTATACCCGATTTATTTTTTAACTATGCCGTAAAAAAGAACATCAAGCAAATTATCAAGGTCGCTTTCGCTCCATTTGACATTGCCTTTAAAAATCCATGTCTCAAACCCTTTCAACGCAATCAAAATCGCAAGTGTTGTCATCTCAATGTCCTTGATTTTAAAAATTTTCCTCTCTATCCCCTCTTTTAAAATTTCAGCAATCGCATTGAATTCCTCCTCGTCATACTTTTCCCTGAACTTTTCAATGAATTTGAAATTCTCAAGATATTCATCGCTCAAAGCACTATAAAAGTTTGCAAGTTGCTTCATCGCCTTCATCCTTGTGATGACATAAGCCCTGAGCTTTTCCTGCGGATCTTTCACCCCTTCAAGCGCCTTTGAAATTTTCTCCTTCAAAACACTTGCCTCTCGCTCAATAACAGCTTGAAATACCTCCTCCTTGTTCTGAAAGTAATAATAAAGCGAACTTTTCGCTTTCTTCACCGCTTTTGCAATCTCATCCATACTTGTCTTCCTGAAACCGAACTTGGCGAAGATACCACGGGCAATTTCAACTATTTCCTCCCTCGCTTTCTCAATATCAACCATACCGATTTTTCGACCAATTTGTTCTTTTGGTCGAAATTTAATAATCGCCTTTGTAAAAGTCAAGTTTTGAGATT
>JAPYWO010000200.1 GCA_028276305.1 Candidatus Thermokryptus sp. | reverse complement strand
AACCACGCGTTAGAGCGATCCTCCAAACGCCGATCACAACAGCAAGGACAAAAGACAAAACGCCGATCAACATTGAAAACTTTAAAATTTGCCTTTCCATAGTTCATGCTTGTTTAGTTAGCTTCACACACCCTTTTTGAGTTGTTCTGTTGCTTTCATAGTAAAAATTCCTTTTTTCCTTAAATTAATCTCAGTATGTTTAAAAAACTTTGACTTAAGTCAGTTTTTGGAGGGATTTTTTGAGGTGAGGAGCGCCCCCAGCGGGATTCGAACCCGCGTTCCAGGCTTGAAAAGCCTGTGTCCTAGGCCTCTAGACGATGGGGGCCATTGTGGGTGAGTAGCGGGGCTCGAACCCGCAACCTCCAGGGCCACAACCTGGCGCTCTGACCAGTTGAGCTATACTCACCGTGAGACAATCAAAATATAGAAAATTTTTTTCTGTTTTGCAAATTTTTTTAATTTTTCAAAAAGTCAATCAGTTGGAGAAATGAATTTTTACATCGGCGTTGACGAGTCAGGAAAAGGTGATTTCTTTGGACCGCTTGTGATTGCTGGAATTATCTCAAATGATGAGATAAATCAAAAGTTAATCACGCTCGGTGTCAGGGATTCAAAAAAACTTTCAGATAAGAAAATCGTTGAACTTGCGGAGGAGATCAAAAAGATTTGTATTTACGAGATCGTTGTGATTAACCCGAAAAGATATAACGAGCTCACTCAAAAATTAAACCTTAATCGCATACTTGCTTGGGGTCATGCTCGTGTGATAGAAAATCTTTTGGGAAAAGCCGAATCGGGAAAAATTATTTGCACTATGGCTATATCGGATAAATTTGGCGATGAGCATTATCTTATTGAGTCCTTGATGACTAAAGGTAAAAAAATTGAGCTTGTTCAAAGGCACAAAGCTGAAGCAGACCCAGCTGTTGCATCGGCTTCAATTTTGGCGAGAAATGAATTTTTATCCCGATTGAAGCTTTTATCGGAAAAGTACAAAATAGAATTTCCGCGCGGGGCTTCTTCAAAAGTTGTTGAGGTTGCTGGTGATTTTGTCAAGAAATATGGAAGGGGAGAGTTGAACAATGTCGCGAAGATACACTTCAGGACGAGTAAATTGATCGGGGTTTAAATTTTGAATTTTTACGGTGTTGTTTTTATATTTTTCAATAAGTTTATGTGAGAGTTCCAAATAAAACCCCAAATTTTGGTCAGGATGGATATCACAAGGATTAGAAATTTTTGCATTATAGCGCACATAGACCACGGTAAGTCAACTCTTGCAGACCGACTTCTTGAAAAGACGGGCACTATCCCACCAAGGCAAATGGTTGAACAAGTTCTTGACAATATGGACCTTGAGCGTGAGCGTGGAATAACGATTAAATCGCATCCCGTTCAAATGAAATACATCGCAAAAGATGGCAATGAGTATACATTTAATCTAATTGACACGCCAGGACATGTTGATTTCACTTATGAAGTTTCGCGTGCTCTTGCAGCAAGTGAAGGCGCAATTCTTGTCGTTGACGCGACTCAAGGAGTTGAAGCTCAAACTATAAGTAACCTTTATCTTGCTGTTGAAGCGGGGCTTGAGATAATCCCGGTGATAAATAAAATTGATTTACCAGCTGCTCAAACGATGATTGAGACAGTGAAAGGTCAGATTATTGATTTAATCGGATGCAAGGAAGATGAGATTTTACTTGTCAGCGCAAAGACAGGTTTCGGAGTTGATGAACTTCTTGAGGCGATCGTTCAAAGGATTCCTCACCCAAAAGGCGACCCGCAAGCACCTTTGCGCGCTTTGATTTTTGATTCAAAATATGATTCTTATCGTGGCGTCGTTGTGTATCTTAGGGTGTTTGATGGCGAATTAAAAGAAGGTGATAAAGTTATGTTTTTTGCCAACGGGAAGGTCTTTGAAGCTGAAGAAGTCGGGATTTTAAAACTTGATAGAGTAAGGACAGGTAAACTCATAACTGGAATGGTTGGATATTTAATCGCTGGCGTTAAAGATGTACACGATACAAGAGTTGGGGACACTGTGACAATCGCAAATAATCCAGCAAAGGAACCACTTCCTGGTTATCGTGAAGTAAAACCGATGGTTTATGCTGGGTTTTATCCTGCTGACTCGGAAAATTATCAAGAGTTAAGAGATGCCCTTGAAAAATTGAGGTTAAACGATGCAGCAATTGTCTTTGAGCCGGAAAGTTCAACCGCATTGGGTCACGGATTTAGATGTGGCTTTCTCGGTCTTCTTCACATGGAAATAGTTCAAGAGCGTCTTGAAAGGGAATTCGGGCTTAACATTGTAACGACTGTTCCAAATGTTGTTTATAAAGTTGTGAAACGAAACGGAGATGTACTTTATATCAACAATCCAACTCAAATGCCAAACCCTGGTGAAATTGACCATATTGAAGAACCGTATGTTAGAGCGCAAATTATAACGCCATCTGAATTTATCGGGGCTTTGATGAAACTCTGCACCGATAGAAGGGGAATTTACAAAACAACACATTATGTTTCCGCTGATAGAGCTATACTTGAATATGAGTTGCCTCTTTCTGAGATAATTTTTGATTTTTATGACAAGCTCAAGTCGGTTTCAAAAGGATATGCTTCTTTTGATTATGAGTTCATTGAATATAGAGAGTCAGACCTTGTTAAGTTAGATATACTTTTAAATGGTGAGCCAGTTGACGCACTTTCATTCGTCGTGCATAGAAGCAAAGCTTATGATTATGGTAGAAAATTATGCTCAAAATTAAGGGAAATTATACCAAGACAACTTTTTGAGGTCGTGATTCAAGCAGCGATTGGAAGTAAAGTTATTGCAAGGGATGTGATTAAACCCTTGCGGAAAAATGTCCTTGCAAAATGTTATGGAGGTGATGTCACGAGAAAGAGAAAACTTCTTGAAAAGCAAAAGGAAGGAAAGAAAAGAATGAAGCAAATAGGAAGGGTTGAGGTCCCGCAAGAAGCTTTCCTCGCAGTTTTAACAATAGATAACGATTAAAACAAAATAAAAATTGAAATGCCCACAAAAAGTAAACCCTCTCCAAAATCAAAGAAAAAGCCCGAAACATTAAAAGAAAAAATATATCATTTCATCAAGGAATTTGTTGTTGTGTTCGGGATTTTCATCGTTCTTAACAGTTTCGTCATTGCATCGTTTGAAGTCCCAACTTCATCAATGGAAGATACAGTTATGGCAGGCGATTTTTTGTTTGTGAATAAATTTATTTATAATCTCGCCACCCCAAGAAACATACCGCTTACTTCAATACGACTTCCTTATGTTGTTATTCCAAGTTTATGGAAAGTTGAGCGTGGCGATGTCGTCGTATTTGAATTCCCGGGATATAGAGACGAAATAAAACATCCAGCGATGATTTATTACTTAAAAAGGTGTATTGGTATCCCCGGGGATACAATTCAAATAATTGATAAAGTGGTTTATGTAAATGGGAAAATTTTCCCAAATCCGAAATATGTTAAATTTGAAAGACCGTATGTATTCCCCAAAGACCAACCTGATCCAAGAATTTTCCCCAAAGGAGCGCCTTTTAACGAAGATAACTACGGTCCGATCATCGTTCCTAAAAAAGGTGATACTATTAGGTTAAGCATTTCAAATTTTGATATGTGGGAGACATTCGTGAAAAGGGAGGGACATAACATTGAGTTAAGGGATGGCAAAATTTTTATTGATGGCGTTGAAAAATATGAGTATGTGGTAGAACATAATTATTACTTTATGATGGGAGATAACAGGGACAATAGTTTGGATAGTAGATTTTGGGGTTTCGTCCCGGATAAGTACATCGTTGGCACGCCGATTATAGTTTATTGGTCTTGGAATCCGGAAATCCCAATCTACAATATCTTCGCTAAAATTGCTTCAATCAAGTTCAGTAGAATAGGGATGATAATAAAATAATTTCTTCTTGAAAATGGAGGAGAGCAAACCAGAAATTTTTGATGAGGAAAATGTCAATTCAAGGGATTGGCTAAAACCGATTTTAATTGCGGTTATTGTCGCTTTTTTCGTGAAAACATTTGCCTTTGAAGCTTTTAGAATTCCTTCCGGTTCAATGGAGGATACATT